>JAUNAY010000183.1 GCA_030527385.1 Fusobacterium sp.
TGTAAGCGATTGTTCCACCGCCACCAGCGTCTACTTTACCCATTTCAACAAACTGATATTCAACATCTGAAGCATCCATTATTTTCTTTAATTCTGCTATATATTCTGCATTTGCATCATTTGAGCCATTTTTACCTCTAGCTCCTGTGTGTTTGTTGAATGTTATACCATGTCCTATAAATGCAGAACTTCTTTTTTCAAATACTTCTGCAAATAATGGGTCGTAACAAGCACTTACATCTGATGATAACATTTTTGAGTTCTGAAGTGCTCTTCTTGTTTTAACATTTGAATCTCCTTCAGTTAATGCAACTAATTCTGCTACCATATTTTCGAAGTATCTTGACTGCATTCCTGTAGCACCCATGCTTCCTATTTCTTCTTTATCAACTAATAAGCAGCAAGAAGTTCTTTCTGGATTTTCAACTTCTAACATTGCGAATAATGATGGGAATGCACATATTCTATCGTCATGTCCGTAAGATAATATCATACTTCTATCTAATCCACAATCTCTAGCTTTTCCAGCTGGAACTATTTCAAGTTCTGCTGACTGGAAGTCAGATTCTTCCATTCCATATTTTTCACATAATATATTTAATACGTTCTGTTTTACTGCATCTTTCTGATCTTCTTTTAATTCTGTTTCTGCTAATGGTCTACTAGCTATTAAAAGATCTAGGTTTTCCCCTTCTATAACTACAGATGCTTTCTTTTCTAACTGTGCTCCACCTAAGTGAACTAATAAATCAGTTATTACGAATACTGGGTCTTTTTCATCTTCACCTATATTTACATTTATAACAGAACCATCTTTTTTAGCTATTACACCGTGTAGTGATAATGGAGTTGTTACCCACTGATATTTTTTTATACCACCGTAGTAGTGAGTATCTAAATAAGCAAATCCTTCTGATTCATATAAAGGATTCCGTTTTACATCTATACGTGGTGAATCTATATGTGCTCCTAGTATATTCATACCATGAGATATAGGTTCTTTACCTATCTGGAATAAAGCAATTGATTTTTTCATACAAGCTGCATAAATTTTATCTCCTGCTTTTAATTCTTTTCCTTCAGCTATTACATCATTTATATTTTTGTATCCAGCTTCTTCTGCCATTTTTATTGATAAAGTTATACATTCTCTTTCTGTTTTACCTTCATCTAAGCATTTTTTGTATTTTTCATTTACTGATTCTAATTCTTCAAGCTGGCAAGCATTATATTTTGTCCAAAGATTTTTTGACATTTCAAAATACCTCTTTCCTTTAAAATATTTATTTTAGTTATTTTAGATTTATTTTAGTCTAATCTATTTTTAAAGTGTAGCAGTTTTACCCACTACACTTTTTTATCAAATATTATTTATTTTTTAAATTCATCTAATGCCATTAACTGAACTAATTTCTTTCTTAATATGAATAACATTAAAGCGAATACTATTAAAACTGCTGATATTGTTCCGAATATCTGGTTGTATCCCATTGTAGAAGTAAGTCCTGCTAATTTTCCTGATAATAAGTTTGCAAAGAAGTTACTTAAGTACCAAGCACCCATTGCAAGAGAACCATATCTTACTGGAGCTAGTTTGTTAAACATTGCCATACCTATTGGAGAGATACAAAGTTCTCCTATTGTTAATAAGAAGTATGCTAATAATACAAATGCTAAGCTCATTTTTGCTGAACCATCTAATACTCCACCTAGAGATTTAACACCTACTATTAAAACTATGAAAGCTGAAGCTGTTAATAACATACCTAACGCCATTTTAGTTGGTATTGGTAAATCTCCTCTTTTTGTATTTTCTAGTTTTAACCATAATTTAGCAAGTATTGGAGAGAATGTTACACAAAGTATAGCATTGAATGATACTAACCATGGTACTGGAACTGTAAATCCACCTACATTTCTATCAACTAAATCATTCATAAGTATTGAGAATGAAGTCTGAGTCTGGAACCATGCAGCCCAGAATAATACAACGAATACGAATAATACAGCCATCGCTACTATTCTATTCTTTTCTGTTTTAGTTAGAGGCTGATGTTCAATATGTTCATGTTCTGAAGATTTATCTGATTTTTTAACTTTTTTATTTACAGGATATTTTCCTATTTCTCCTAACCATTTTGGAGACATTACAGCTATGAAAACAGCTACAAAGAACATAACTATAGCTGACATTAAGAATATATATCTATATCCATAAGATAATATTTCTCCAGTTGCTGATATTTCAGCGAACCATTTATCTGCTATAAGTCCTGAGAATATTGGACCAAAGAATGAACCTATATTTATAGCCATGTAGAATAATGCATATGCAGCATCTTTTCTAGTTAAGTCATCTTGTTCGTAAAGAGAACCAACAAGGTTACTTATCTGACCTTTAAAGAACATACCTGCTAATATAAGAACACATAGACCCATCCATATTCCACCTATTGATGGTTTCATAAAGAATAAAGTTAAGTATCCTAATCCTGTTAAAACTGATCCTAATACTAATGATTTCTGAATTCCTAAATAATTATCTGTTATCCATCCACCAAGAATTGATCCCATATAGTTTACTGCTGTGTAAAGACCTATTATTGATGAAGCCTTAGCAACACTAAGACCTAGACCATTTGCACTTACATCTGCTGTTAAGAATAATATAAATACAGATGAGAACGCATATCCACAGTAGCTCTGAAGTGCTATTGAAATGTTTACAAGCCAAAGCCCTATTGGATGTTTAGTTTTTTCTGACATAAATTTCTTCCTCCTTTAAACTATATATATAAATTTTTAAATTTATATCTTTAAAATCTGAAGCTTTTGCAACAACAGTCGGAGAAT
>JAUNAY010000184.1 GCA_030527385.1 Fusobacterium sp.
ATATAAAATATTAAAAAATTTTTATATAAAGTCAATTTATAATTTCCTTAGAAATTAAAAAAATGCAAGTTATAAAAAAAATAAAAGCACCCTCAATCTGATAAAGATTTTAGGTGCAATATATTAATATTATTTACCAGCCACAAAAAGCCCAAATTGAGCAAGAAGAGCCGATCCTAAAAAAGTTCCTATAAATACGAAAACCCCAGTAATAGCAATTTTCCAAGATAATTTTCTAAGATCTCCAAGTCTATTTGCCACAGATATTCCAGCATAAGTAAGAATAGGAGTTGTAATTGATAGAAAATCAACAGCATTTATATATTTTATAACTTGATTGCTCATCATACAAAATACAAGTGATGTAATAGATACCCAACCAAGAATTGGAAAATCTCTTATAAATTTAATTTTACAATTTTCTAAAGATTTTTGAATTAGAAGCCCAATAACTGCAAATGCCCCAAGACACGCAAGTCCTAAAAAAGTTTCCATTGTGATTTGTGGTCCCTTTGCTCCGTATTTCATAACTTTTACCCATTGAGTAAAAAGTATTAAAGAAAGGCTAAGTAAAAGAATTAGCACATTTTTTATCATATAATTAATAGTATTATTTTTCATCTCTCTTCTCCCCTGTAAGTTTGCTATATAAAAATCTTTGTAGTGGCACTGCTAAAAATACCATTGTAAATGTTCCGATAAAACTTGTTAAGAGTTGACTTGCAGCAGCATAAGCTCTTATAGTTTCAGCATATTCTGGGTGAATAGCAGCAAGTACAGAGCTTGAAGCAGTCATCATACTAGCAGACCCCATTCCAGAAGCAATGGCAAGAGCTTCAACTCTAAGTCCCATATTTAAAAATATAGGTGCAACAATACTAAAGAAAATAGCTCCAAATAGAGTACCAAATATATACATAGAAAGTACCCCTCTACCCTCATCAGAGTTTAAAGTATATTTTTCAGATATATATGCCAACTCTCCCTCTCTTCCAAGTCCAAGAGTCGATCCGATAGCCTCTCTCCTAAGCCCAATCAATATAGCAACTGGAAGTCCGAAAATTATTGTTCCCAAGTTCCCCAACTCTTGCAATAAAAATATCCAACCTATTGACAAAATCTCTTTTAATCTTGGGGCAACGTCAGCTCCATATTTTGCCATAAGAGGAAGCATAATTATAATTAGATACTTACCAGCAAATTCAACATTCTCTTTTGTGTAGATTTTGCTGAAAATCCCTTTTCTAAAAACTTGCATTGCAAGTACCATAGTTAAAACTAGTGCAAATATTAATGGAAGCAATCCTATTTTAAATTTCCCAAGATTTAACATTCTAAAACCAATCAACTCAGCCACAAGTATTATTATAATTGAAAATATTATAAGGTATATTAAATTTTTATTTTTCATCACTATCTCCAAACTGTTTTATTATCTCTTCATATTCTGAATAACTTCTTTTATATAACTCTTTTTTATCAATTTTTCCATTCATCTCTTTTAAAATCTCAATTAAAAACTCTGGGAAAATTGAGAATATATACTCTACATCATCGTGAATAAAATCATCGCCGTGTATAGTTCCCTTAAATCCGCTATATCCGATTTGAATACAAGGCATCATATAGCAAAGATCCCCAATATCTCCAGAAGCACTAACTGGAGTGTTATCTCTACAATAACCTATTTTATCAAATTTTTCAAAAGCTGATTTTACAAATCTGTTAAAATATCTCGATTGTTTAAATGGAAGATATCCTAAACTGCTGTTTATTTCAACCTCTCCACCAAGTGAAAGAGCTGATCCCTTAGCTATCATATCAAGACGTTTTGAAAGCTCAAGCATATATTCTATTGAATTTGCTCTTATGTCTGAACCAATCTTGATATTGTTAGGAATAACATTGATTCCCATATTTGAGTTTAAGACTATTGGATTCATTCTTGGCATATATCTCTCATCAAGTTGTTGTCTTAAAAGTCCAACTCCTACATTAAAAAGAGTTGATATGCTATAAGCATTTATTCCAGCAAAAGGAGCAAACCCTGCGTGAGATGCTTTACCTTTAAAATTATAATTTTTGTACATAAATCCTGCTAAATCACAATTTATCTCAATGCTTCTTTTCTCATAAACTCCACCCATTGAGTGAATAGATATACACATATCAAATTCATCAAAAGCACCTAATTTCATAGCTTCTGGTTTCCCACCAAAATATGTTATTTTTCCATTCTCTTTTAGTTGCTTTCTATATTCTAAATCAAGATACTCTTCTGCTGGAACAAATATAAATCCCACAGAAAAATCAAATGTCTTGTAGATTTCACTCTCTACAAGAGTTCTAAAAACATTTAGCAAAATCGCCACTTGTGAGTAGTGTCCACAGTTGTGAGCAGCTCCACTCTCTTTGTTAGAATGAAAATGGCTTGGAGCAAATACTGCATCTAGTTCAGCAAGTAGTGCTATATGAACTTTTTTCCTTTCACCTACATTTACTTTTAAACCAGTTTCGGCAAATTCAGTTATATTAGCATCTGGCATATATTTTAATATATAGTCTTTTACTATATTTGACGTTCTTTTCTCTTTATATCCAAGCTCTGGGTTCAAATATATATCATTTGCTATATTATAAATCTCTTGAAATTTTTCCATCAACTTCCTCCTATAATTTTTATTAAAAATGTTTACTTTTTATTTTATCATTATTTTTAAAAAAAGTTAAATAAAATTTATAAATAATAAAAGATGCTTAGGTAAGCATCTTTATAGAAAATTATTTGATTCTTTTTAGAAAATCTTTAAATTGTGGAACAGTAAAATCTA
>JAUNAY010000185.1 GCA_030527385.1 Fusobacterium sp.
CTCCTCCCATAGCTCCTCCTCCTCCAGCTCCTTCCAATACAACTGTAAATACAATTTTTGGATCATCAGCTGGAAAATACCCAGCTACCCACGCGTGAGTAGTTTTAGAATGAGCATTTTGGGCTGATCCACTTTTAGCTGCTATTGCCATATCCTTTCTTCTTAAAATTTTTGTAGTCCCGTTATTTTGTGCAACAGTAGCTATCAAGGCATCATTTAATATATCATAATATCTTTTAGGAAAATTTTTTATCTCGTGTTTTTTTCCTAATATCTCTGTAACATTCTCTCCACTAAAATCCACTAAGTTTTTAGCTAGATGTGGTGAATATGTATATCCTTTATTTGCAATAGCAGAGTATAACATAGCTATTTGTAAAGGTGTTACAGTTAAATATCCCTGTCCTATGGATAAAAGAATTGTATCCCCTTTATACCAACCAGTTCCTATAACTTTTTTCTTCCATTCTATATCTGGAAGTATACCTTTTTTTTCTCCAGGAATATCTATACCTGTTTTCTCTCCTAAACCAAAAATATGTGCTGTTTCTACTATTGGTTTGTGTCCTATTTGATCTGCAAGTCTATAATAGTATGGGTTTGCCGACTCAACTATTGACTTTTTCATATCTACATAACCGTGTCCACCAGCTTTCCAAGCTCTCCATCTCCATTTTCCTATCTCGTAATATCCATTTCTATCTAAATATTTTTCTTTAGGATCTATTCCATTTTCTAAAAAGGAGATTGCTGAAACCACTTTAAAAACAGATCCTGGTGGATACTCTCCAGCAATAGTTTTATTTGTCAATGGTCTACCTGGATCGTTGATTATTTTTTGCCAATCTTCATTTAAAATTTGAGAACTAAACATATTTAATGAGTATGTAGGATAACTTACCATAGTTATAATCTCACCAGTTTTGGGATCCATAGCTATAAATGCTCCTACTCTTTTATCCTCTTTAAACTGTTCTTCCATATATTCTTGTAGCTCCATATCAAGAGTCATATATAAATTTTCTCCAGGAACAGGTGTTTTCTCCTCATCTACTCTTCTTTGAACTCTATTAAAAGCATTTACCTCTATATATTCATAACCATCTTCTCCTTGAAGTTGCTTATCATAAGTTCTTTCAAGTCCATCTTTTCCAATTATATCTCTCGGAGAATATCCTTCCTCTTTTAATTTTTCATACTCTTTTTCTGAAATCTTTTTTACATAACCTATACTATGTGATGCTGTTGTATCATATAAATATCTTCTTTTTGAATAAGTTTGTACTTGTAAATATGGATAATCTATAATTTTTTCCATTAATTTATGTGCCGTTTCTTCATCTAAACTTTCAACTAATACATTTTCACGAGTATAAGCAAAAATTTCTCCATTTTTTATTCTTTTTTTTATAAAATCCTCATCATATCCAGTAACTTCACTTATCTCTTTTACTATCTCTGGATTACTGTCTCTTTCTTTTAAATAGACAAGTCTATATCCAGCACCATTTGTAACTACTAATTTTCCATTTCTATCATAGATTTTTCCTCTTGGAGATTCTATTTTTTTTAACTTAAATCTATTTTTTTCAGCTAGATAAGCATATTTATCCCCTCTATATAACTGCAAATACATCATTCTAAATATTAAACTTAAAAAGATAAAAACAACAAATATTTTATATACTATATCTCTTTTAGTGGTTTCATTTCCTAATTTTATCTCAATATTTCTATTTTTCATTACTGTTGTCCCCTAATATTCTTTTTTCTCATATATCTTACATAAAAATAGTTTATTATAAGAAAACCTATTAAATTTAATATAAGATAAAAATTAGTATAAGTTTTATAATTTAAAATAAAATATACACCTAGTTGTAAAAACGAAATAAATATTATATTTTCTCTATTATAAACCATATTCATAAATATAAAGTTAAACAAATAATAAAATCCTGCCATCATCACAAAATGCTCTACAAAATCGTGAGTTTGTAAAGACATTATAAATGCCATTAAAAATATACAAGTAACTGAACGAACCCTTTTTAAATTTACTAGATATGTAAAAAAGGGTAAAGTTACTATAAAAACTGCACCACTTAAAGGCAAACTATTTTCTATTATTATTCCTAAAAAAGATAGTATATATATCATTTATTATTATTCGTCCTTTTATTTATTATTAATTATTTACAAAAATATTTATCTTATTTTTCAAGCTTTCTTTTTCAATCATATCTTTTATATCCAATTTTTGAGCTATTTTATACGCTATATAGAAATCTTCTGGATTATATTCAATTACAGGAGTATCAACTTTAGAATCTGTTACAACATTTTTTGCAGTTTTATATCCTTCTTTTTTTAGTTCTCTAGTAAATTCATCAGCTACACTACCTTTTCCAATAATATCAATATCGAATTTTACATTTTCCTCTTTCCCTAATATTACAACTACATTAGCTAAAGTAGGAATTGTTGGAACCTCTTTTATTTTAAAATATTTTTCATTTAATTGCATCAAAATCTCTTGTGTTTTTTCTTTTGAAATATCATTTAAAATAACATAACTTTCTTCTAAGAAAGTTTCATAGTTAGCTGCATTATATTTCATTGAAAGATTTTTCTTTAATTTCTCTCCTGTTTTTCTTGCATAACCACCTCTACCATTAGCATTTAAAATATCTACTATTATATTTTCATTTACTTCATTTACTTTGTTAGGATCGTTATATAATTCTTCAAACATTGAGTACAAGCTTGATGTTAAGATATATCTTTTATCTCCTATACTTGTGTCTGGTATATTTTTAGCATTTTT
>JAUNAY010000186.1 GCA_030527385.1 Fusobacterium sp.
CTTCAATATCTTCAGCACTTAATAAATTTTTCCAATCAGTTATAGGAAAAGATAATGATTTATTTTCTACTTTTGCTTTACAAAATGTGGATAGTTCATTATTATTTTCATAAACTTGTTGAAGTGTACTAGGTATTCTAAAACTAGCAACTATTTTGCCAGGAATTTCACTTTCAACAAAATCTTTTTCTAAAAATTTTACTTTTCTATAAAATCCAATTTGATATTCATCTGGGATAAAGTTTTTATCTGGATATGTATTATATAGACAACATTCATTAATAACAACTCCTAATTTATAAATACCATTACATCTTGTCCAAACATAATCATTTTTTTTCATTTTATCAAAAAGAATATTAGTATATGTAGTATATGATTTTGTTTTGTAGCCATCTTTTTTTAAAGATTCATAAATATATTTTCTTATATCATCAGCAGAAATATCAATATTTTCTAAATTAGATAAAAAATTTTCTTGCTTGCTCCAACCAACTCCGACAAAATCTTTTTCAATCCATTTTTTGAAAGAATCCTTGTGTTTTACTATTTGATTCCCAGGTTTACAATTTATTCTCCATACATTCATAAAAAATGCCTCCTTTAATTTTTACTTCCATATAACCTTAGACGGCAAGAAATTGAAGTATCAGCTAATTAATATTTTGTAATAAAAATATTATATCATATGAATATATTTATTTTTATTGACATAAGAAAAATGAAATAGTATACTTTAAAAGTATGGACAAATAAATAATATTTAGATAGCAGATGGGCAGCTTATAACCCATCTGCTTTTGTTTTAAGGAGGAGAGATGTTTAGAAAATTAGACAGGGTCTTTATAAAAACATTAATGGTTTTAGCAATACCTATTATTTTACAGAGTTTAGTTACAGCTTCTTTAAATCTTCTTGATAATCTTATGATAGGGTCATTAGGAGAGAATGAAATAGCAGCAGTAGGAATTTCAAATCAATTCTATATGTTGTATTATTATACTGTTATGGGAATTACTTTAGGTGCTGGAATATTTATGTCACAATTTTGGGGTAAAAAAGATACATCAAGTATTCATAAATTTTTGGGAATATCTTTGGTAGTTGGAATGATTAGTACAATATTTTTTGCAGTAGTGGCTTTTTTCTTTCCAGAGAATATAATGAAAATATTTACAGATGATAATATTGTTATAGTAGAGGGAGTAGCTTATTTAAAAATGGTAGCTCTTAGTTATATTTTTACAACTATCTCACTTGCATATGCAGCAGCTTTAAGAAGTGTAGGACAAACTAAAATACCTATGTATGGAAGTTTAGTAGGACTTATATTCAATGGTATTTTAAACTATATTTTTATCTTTGGGAAATTTGGTGCTCCTGTTATGGGAGTTGCAGGGGCAGCATTAGGAACAACAATTTCAAGATTTATGGAACTTTTATTTATAATCTTTATTATTTATAAAAATAAAAATGTTGTAGCTGGAAATATCTCAGAATTATTAAATTTTGATTTGCATCTTGTAAAGAGATATTTTATTACTGCCATACCTGTAATATTTAATGATGTTATGTGGATAGCTGGAATTACAGCGTATTTTGTAGCTTATTCAAAATTGGGAACAAATGCTACTGCCACAATGCAAATAGCCAATACTATCAATAATGTTTTTAATATTTTTGGAATAGGTATAGCTTCTGCTTCAGCTATTTTAATAGGAAATAAGATAGGAGCTGGAAAAGAGGAAGATGCAAAAGAAGATGCTACAAAAATTTCACTTTTTAGTACATTGCTAGGAGTTATCATAGGTGTATTATTCTTTTTATTAGCTCCATTTATAGCTATGTTATTCAAAATTACACCAGAAACATACAGAAATATAATTCTTGTTTTAAGAGTAATGGCAGTTGTATTACCTTTAAGATTTTTTGGAATAACACAAATAATAGGAGTTTTACGTGGAGGAGGAGATGTTATGTATGCTATAATTACAGAACTTGTGGCAGTTTGGTTGATTGGTGTGCCTCTTTCATTTGTAGGAGCGATATATTTTAAATCTTCAATAACAATAGTATATATTCTTGTATGTTTAGAAGAAGTGTTTAAAGTAGTAGCTACTTATCCAAGATTGCGTTCAGGAAAATGGATAAAAAATTTAGTCAAAAGTTAAAAAATGAGCTATATAGCTCATTTTTTAAATAATAATTGATTAAAAATATCTGGTGGATCTACATTTCTATATTTTTCTCTTAACTTTTTTTCGTGTTCAATTTTTTTTTGAGTTTCCTCATCAACGGATACCTGTTTTTTTCTTTCTGGATATTTTTTTATTTTGTAACCTTTAACTATTTTGCTATTAGGATCAAAATATATTTCTAAAAAAGTACTTTTAATAATTTTTTGATTATATACAATTTCAACAGGAAGTAAAGATTTTAAAATCTTTTTATTTTGTGCATTGTTTTTAGTGTAATAAGTTCCTTTGTGATAAATATAGGTATATGGACTTTCTTTTCGTGAAACAATAAAATAAGGTTTTCCAAACATATCTACTATGTGTTTTTCAGTTGTTTTTTTAGGAATAATTAAAGGAGATAAAGATTTTTGTAGTTCTCTATTTGTTTTTAAAGTCTTTAATGATGAACAACTAGAAAATAATAATAAAATTATTAAAATATAGATTTTTTTCAATGGAGGTTCCTCCTCTTTCTTTTTGAAATTAGTATAACATAAAAAAATATATAGAGAAACAAATTTTTAAAATAAAAAGAGTTGCCATAAAAAGCAACTCTTTAAAATTTTATTATTAGTTAAATC
>JAUNAY010000187.1 GCA_030527385.1 Fusobacterium sp.
ATCTAAAATCTTGATAGCTTCTTCATCAAGATATGTCATTCTATTTTGTTTAATTAAATGTCCTTCTAGTCTACGCTTATTTTTCTCTCTCCGTAGCTGTTTATACACAGCTTGTACTGATTTATTTCGACTATCTGCATATTCTTTTATTGTTATCATAGAAGCTCTCTCTTTCAACCCTCATTAAGTCCTTACTTTAAACCGTTTAATGACTAAAAAAGTGCTTTATTTTAAGCGTATTTTTAATTTTAAACGAAAAGTTATTAAACCCCTTATTAAATCCTCACTTTAAACCGTTTAATAACTATATTTTACACTATTTTTTTCTTTTTAATCTCATGATTTTGTAATAGGCATATCCTATAATGTTTTCATCTTCTTGTCTTTCCTATGTAAGAAATAGGACTCGTTAAACAAAGATCATCACTTTCAACTAATTCATCAATCTTTTCTAAATCATAAGTGATTGTATATCTTCTAACTCGTTTATCACCTATTCCAACAGACACAGCTATTCCGTTATATTTTCCATCTACATATTCACCCTTATTTTCAAAAGAACCAATAGGAAAAATATCTCTATAAAAATCTAAATAAGTTACTTCTTCATAGTTATTTTCTAAGTATTCATTTATCATAGTTTAATCTCCTTCTAAGGTATAAAGTGGGCGTTATATTATCAATAAATTTTTTTTCACATTTTATGGTTGCACCCCAGTGAGTGAAAAAAAGCAGAGGATTGCCGTCCTCTGCTTTTCCTATGGAAACTACCATAGTTCTTAATCTAATTGAATTATAACATTTTTTATTTTGCAATCAACTGATTTTATACTCTCAAAATAGACGATTTTACATATTTAGTACAGTTGTTATTTATATGCCTCATTAAAATATATTTTATCAAAAAAATCACAAAATTATAAGACTAGTATTTGTATTTTTATTTGCTACACTTTGGCTATCCATGATCATGCTTTAGAAAGGAGAACAGCAAATAAAATACTTGATTGCTTTTATGAACGATACTCGTGTATTTAAAAAGTTTTGTAAAACTATTTTTGTGTTCTTAATTATATTCAGTCTAATAGGCTGTAGCAGTCATAAAAAACAAGAAGGTACCATAATAGATATAACCTACAATGATATGATTTCTAAAATTAATAATAAAGAAACATTTATATTACAATTTGCAAAACAAACATGCCCTTACTGTATCGAATTAGAAAAAACAGAGAGAAATTATCTAAAAGAAAATAATAAAATTATTTACA
Source organism: Fusobacterium sp. (assembly GCA_030527385.1). Lineage (GTDB taxonomy): Bacteria > Fusobacteriota > Fusobacteriia > Fusobacteriales > Fusobacteriaceae > Fusobacterium_A. Next base: position 1,272 of record JAUNAY010000187.1, read on the forward strand.
GATTTTATATTGATGTACATTCAGAATCGTATAAAAAAAATATAGAATTTCTATCAACCTTTTTCTCTGATCTAAACTCGGTTCCTACCGTATATTGGATTGAAAAAGGAAAGCCGATGAATCAATTACCTATCTTGGACAGCAAATATCAATACAAAGTATTAAAAGAATGGATTCAAGATAATGAAAATTATTACTAAAGGAGGAGGGAATATGAACAAAATAAAAAAGATTTTATTATCGCTTATGTGTTCACTGCTATTGATTAGTTGTTTTAATTCCACAAATTTATATGCTATGGAAAAATACAATTCTAGTGCAGAAATTGAAGAAAGATATTGGGCTGGAAACCCTAATCCAGCTCCAGGTAGCGAAGCATGGCTTCAACAATATGGATATATTGCACCTAAAAATGTTGCTACAGCAAGAAAATGTGCAAAATCCGCATTAGGATGGAATGCTGCAGGAGCTGCTTTATCTGCAAAAGTAGAACAATGGTTAAAACATTCAGTTAGTGTAGCTTCATTTGTAAGAAGTTTTGGAATAAGTTTCGCTTTAGGTTATTTGCAATGTGTACTAACTTCTTAAGCACGTTATCATCAATATTGATATTAGAAATTATTATTATAATATTTGATGAAAATGTAGCTGCCTGGATTCTTCCAAATTGCTCAAAATCAGTGAAATTAATGATCTTTTTAGGTGCTGAACTATTGGTGATTTTAATAAGGTTATTTTTAAACAAAAAAAAGATTTGTAAAAATTAATGAAACTTATTAAAGGAGGAGGGAATATGAACAAAATAAAAAAGATTTTATTATCGCCTATGTGTTCACTGCTATTGATTAGTTGTTTTAATTCCACAAATTTATATGCTATGGAAAAATACAATTCTAGTGCAGAAATTGAAGAAAGATATTGGGCTGGAAACCCTAATCCAGCTCCAGGTAGCGAAGCATGGCTGCAGCAACACTATAATTTTAAACCTGGAAATCAAGCTACTATGCAAAGATGTTTGCTTCAAGCCGCTGGACTAGAGCCAAGTACCCTACCTAAATATTCATATCTTGTAAGTATGATAGCCAAAAAAGCCTTAACAGTTGGAATGGTGAGTAGTGTTTTCGGAGGTCTCGTCGCTTTTTATTATTTCAAATGTGCTGCTGGTTATTAAAAAAAATCATAAAATTTAAGCTAATAAAATATTTTTGGAATAATAACATTTTTAGCGAAAATTCTTCGAAAAATTTTGAACAAATAAAAAAATACACTAATACCAACAATTCAACATTATTACAATCATCTTTAATGGAAATGATTCAATGTGAATTAATTATAAATTCAAATGATAGATACTATATGGATGAATTAATATTTCGATATAGATATATATATCGTGTTCAACAATTTATAGGATATATAGCACTAATCATTTTATTTATTATGATTGCCTCTTATCGAGGAGCATTATAATAAGTCTCTTGAATTTACAATCTAAGTGCAACAACGAAGATACATAATAAAAAGTGATTCA
>JAUNAY010000188.1 GCA_030527385.1 Fusobacterium sp.
ATGGAATAATAGAAATAATAACTTCACTATTATCAATTTTATAAAAAAGTTGGATAATATTTGTATCTGGAACAACTTTAGAATCAACTATGTAATCTTTTAAAGATAGTATTCTATTTCCATTTAAAATGATTTTTCCTTCTATTTTAGATAGATCAACTGGCTGAAAAATATCTCCCTTAATATAGTGAATATTGTTTGAATTTTTATCATAAAAAAGAACTATCTCACTATTGCTAATGAGATAGTTACTATATGAAAAGGTATAACACATAAGAAAAATTAAGATAAATCTTTTCATATAAATTCCCTCTTTATTAATAATCTATTTCTGGAGAGATTAAAACTTTACTATAAGTATCAAAGTTTTGTAAAAGAGTTTGAATACCATTGATAACAGCATTTAGAGGATCTTCAGAAATTGTGACATTTAGATTTAAACTTTCTGATATTTTTTTATCAATTCCTCTTAGCAGAGCTCCTCCTCCAGTTACATATATTCCTCTTCTTTTGATATCTGAAGATAATTCAGGAGGTGTTTTTTCAAGAATAACTTTAATTTCTTCAATTATTTGTTGTAATAATTCACTTAAAGCTTCAACAATCTCTGAAGAATAAATTTTTACATCTTTAGGAAGCCCATTTAAAGCATTTCTACCACTAATATCAATAGAAAGATCTTCCTCTAATTCAACAACTGCTCCAATATGTTTTTTAATATCTTCAGCAGTTTTTTCTCCTATTAAAAGATTATGTTTTTGTCTAATATAATCAATAATCATAGCATCAAATCTATCTCCAGCCACTCTAAAAGACGAAGTTTTAACTATTCCTCCTAAAGAGATAACAGCAAGTTCAGCAGTTCCACCACCAATATCAACAATCATATTTCCTTCTGGTTCAAATATATTTAGTCCAATACCGATAGCAGCAGCCATAGGTTCTTCAACTAGATATGCCTCTCTTGCTCCAGCTTCTCTAGTAACTTCGATAACTGCTCTTTTTTCAACTTGAGTTACTCCAGCAGGAACACAGATTATAACTCTTGGACTAGACAAAAATTTGCTGTGATTTACCCTTTTATAGAAACAACCAAGCATCTTTTCAGTAATTTCATAATCAGCAATAACACCATTTTTTAATGGTCTAATAGTATCAAGATTGTTTGGAGTTCTTCCTATCATCAGTTTAGCTCTTTCTCCAACCTCGAAAATATCTTTTGTTTTAGTGTTAATAGCTACAACAGAGGGTTCATTTAAAATTATTCCTTTGTCTTTAACACAGATTAAAGTATTTGATGTACCTAAATCAATTCCTAAATCTTCAGAGAAAAAACCTAAAAATTTATTAAAATACTTTTTCATTCTTCACCTCTAAATTAATTAAATATTATTAAATTATATATTTTTGATATTTTCTAAACTTATTCCAAGTTTATTCAACATTTCTATAAAACTTCCGATAGGAAATCCCATAACATTAAAAAAATCTCCATTTATTTTATCGACAAAAATAGCACCTTTCCCCTGTATTCCATAAGAACCAGCCTTGTCCATTGGCTCACCTGTTTCTATATACCATTTTATCATATTTTCATCAAGTTCCCTAAAGAAAACTTCAGTAACATTATAATCTTTAATATCTATATTTTTTGAGATATTAATAAAACTATAAGCTGTAATAACATTATGTTTTCTACCTGAAAGTAGTTTTAATGTTTGAAAAGCTTCATTTTTATCTTTAGGTTTGCCAATAATCACTCCATCTACTTCAACAATTGTGTCTGCACCAACAACAAATTTATCAGGATATTGTTTAGCAACAGCAAAAGTTTTTTTTCGAGCAATATCCATAATTTTTAGGTTGACATCTTTTTCATCACTTGTTTCTTCAACATCAGCACTTTTAATCTCTAAATTAAATCCTATATCACTAAGAATCTCTTTTCTCCTTGGGGATTTCGATGCTAGTATCATTTTGTTCTCCTTCTTGTTCAGTTAAATTTAATATTTCTATCTCTTTTTCTTGATTTTGAATATTATCTTCTATATTTTCTTTAATATCATTAATTGTATTTTTATTAGTTTCTTCATTTTTTACTTCTTCTACTTCTTCTTTTGAAATAATTTTTGTCTCTGTTTTTTCATCAGTACTTTCTTCTTCTATACTCTCTTTATTTTCCTCTATATCAACTGCTTCAAAATTTTCACTTTTAATCTCCATATTTGTATTTTTTTCATCTGAAATTTCTAAATTTGAGTTTTTATCTTCTTGTTTATCAGCTATATTTTCATTAAGATTACCTTTGTTTTCAGATTTTTTATTAAAATCATTGATAACAAATAGATTGAAATTTTTAGCATCTTCAGACAAAATGCTTGAATCATCATTGTTAGTTTCTTCTAAAGTTATAGAATCACCTTCAGAATAATTTTTTATCATAACATCATTATTTAGTAAAATTTCATCAACTCTTTCTTTTATTTTATTTTCTTGTTCTCTTTCAAATTTTTCTTTCATCATAGCTTCACGTCTTTCAAGTGCTTCTTTAATAGCGATTTGTTCCTTGATAAGACGTTCTTCTCTAGCAATTCTTTTTCTTTCTTTATAATCATTATAAAGTCTTTTAATTCCTCTATTGATACATCTTGCAGCTATTAAAAATGTTGTACAAAATATAATTATTCCTAAACCTATATATATATATACATAAACATAATATTTGTCAATAATAGATAGAATCCATATGTAGCAACTAAGCCAATTTTATATTTATAAAGAGCCAGT
>JAUNAY010000189.1 GCA_030527385.1 Fusobacterium sp.
AGCTTCATTTTTTGAAACTCCTGCAAGTGGAGATATGGCTACATTTCTTGGAAAGTTTCCTCCTGAACCTCTACTATATATTCCATAATCTAAAGCTTCTTCCATTAAATCGCATACTTCATCTATTGTCATTCCATGAAATTGGATTGCTTCTCTTGTAGTTGGATGTATCCACTCTCTTTTATATTTAACTGCCCAATCATATATTTGATTAAAGTCTTCTTTTGAAATTACTCCTGAAGGTGTCTTTAATCTGATCATAAATTCTTTACCACCTCTATGTGCATATGATCCCATTCCACCTGATAATGATTTGAATTGTGGTACAGTTAATTCCTTATTTAAAAATTTATGTCCCTTTTCTCTAAAAACTCTAATTTCTTCTCTTAATACTTCTTTAAGTTCATTACTTATTAATTGCTTTTTCAAACTAATCACCTCTATATTAAATTTTATCCCTATTTCCTAAATTAGTAAAATAATTATCTTTTATAATCTTAATATTATTTTACCTATTATACGAATATTAATGATATAACAATAATCACAATATAACAATTTATTTAAATATTATTAAAATTTTAAAATTATATTTTCTATTTCTAACGAAACTTTAATTAATTATATATAACTTATTTTTAACATGTAAAAATAAAATTTTTATTTTTGTATAAAAAATAAGATTAGCTAATGATGCTCATTAGCTAATCTCATTTATAAAATAAATTTTAGTTATAAATTATATATCCATCTTTTTTATTTTTATGTTCAAGTTCAGTTATTGCTAAAGCTGCTGCTCCAAGAACTCCAGCTCTTCCACCTAACTTAGCTTTTTCTATTTTACAATGTTCTCTTATTGGTTTTAATGCTCTTCTATTCATTTCTTCAGCTATTTTTTCAAATACAATGTCTCCACCATTTGAAACTCCACCACCTAATACTATCATATCAGGATCATATGAATTTGCTAAATTAGCGAATAAAATTCCTAAGTATGATAAAGCTTCATCTAATATTTCTTTTGCAACTCTATCACCTTTAGCGGCTTCTATAAATACTTCTTTTGAAGTAACTACATCATAATTTTTAAGTGATGTTGGAACATTACTCTTAACTGCTTCATTAGCTGTTTTAGCTATTGCAGTTCCTGATGATATTCCTTCTACACATCCTCTGTTTCCACATCCACATCTTCTACCATGAATATTTACAGTTGTATGACCTATTTCTACTGCATTTGAAGTGCTTCCTCTAAAAATTCTTCCATTTAGAATAGCTCCTCCACCTACACCAGTACTAGCTGTTACATATACCATATTTGTAGTTAGCATTCCTGCACCAAATACGAATTCTCCTAATGTTGCTGCATTGGCATCGTTATCTAAAAATACTTCTGTATTATATACATCTTTTATAGCTTTAACTATATTAAAGTTTTTGAATGGTAAATTTGGAGTTTCTACTATAAGTCCATTTTTAACATCTAATGGTCCTGGTGATCCTACTCCAATTGCTAATACTTCTTCTATTTTTACATCCCCTAAAACTTCTTTAATTGTATTATTAATATTTTCTACAATTTTTAATTCACCTTTTTCAGCTTCAGTAGGTACTGTAACTTCTTTAAAAACTTTTCCTTCCTCATTTACTAATGCTGTACAGATTTTTGTCCCACCTAAATCTACACCAATATAGTATCCGTTTTGCATGCTTTAATCACCTCATATAAATAATTATTTCTTTTGAACTAAAATTATTGCGGTTCTACCATCAATAGAAATCTTGTTTTTAATTTTAGATATTCCCTGTTCATCTATATCGTTTCCATCTAAAATTAAGTCCCATTCCCCACCTTCAATTTCTAAATCTAAAATCCTCTCATAACCATTATACACTACAATTGATTTTTTAAAATAATCTTTTATGTTTTCTCCATTAATTTCATAGTATATGAAATTGTCACCACAATGCTTAAAGCTTATATTTTCCTCAATTTCAGCCATTTTATCCATTCTAAAAATTTTATGATTTTTTCTAAGATTTATTAGTTTTTTATAATATTCAAATACATCTTTATATTTAATTTTCCTATTCCAGTCCAATTTATTTACATTATCACCAGAATTATAACTATTTTCTATTAGTTTACCATCAGGTGATATTTTAGTTCTTAAAAACTCCTCTCCTGAATGAATAAATGGAATTCCTTGTGATGTAAGAATAATAGTTGCTATTAATTTATTTATTTTTATTTTTTCATCTTCACTAACATAATTCAAGCTTTTTTGTAATTTATCCCAAAGAGTATAATTATCATGTGATGAAGAATAATTTATAGTTTGATAAGGTTCATTTGCCCACCATTTATAATAAACTTCATTATGTCTTGTTGATGCTACTATTCCAGATTTTAATTTTTCACAATACCCTATACCACCACTTGCAAATCCTCTATTATTCTCATCAAATACATTTCCTTTTACAGCATCTCTTATATCATCATTAAAAGCTGCTATTTGCATTTGACCAAACTTATAAATATTATCTTTTATAGATCTATTACTATAATCTAATACGCTTTCTCCTCCAACCCATCCTTCTCCATAAATAATTATACTTTTATCAATTTTATCTAATTCTACTCTTATTTCTTTCATCATATCAATATCATGTAATCCCATCAAGTCAAATCTAAATCCATCTATGTGATATTCTTCCGTATAATATAAAATTGAATCTAATATAAATTTTTTTACCATTGATCTTTC
>JAUNAY010000190.1 GCA_030527385.1 Fusobacterium sp.
TTGAATAATTCACACTTTAAATCGTTTTTATATTTTGTGTGATAAAATTAGTTTAGATAGCTGGAAAAGGTTTTTAAAGCACAGCAAAGACTTATAAATTGAAAATTTAGATTATAGTAATAAAAAAATGATGTTAAAAAAACACCATTTACAAAGAGAAAAGATATAAAAATACCCCGTAGGGTGTGAGGTTGTTATCTGTTCTTATACCACCACCAAGCAATTATAAAAAGAGCTATGAAAAGCCCACCATTAATTGATTGAATGTTGATTGTTATGTTCATAATAACAAACCTCCCGTTGAACTTAGTTATTTGCTCGGTCAAGAGCAGAACAAAAGCCCCAATATTAAATACTAGGGCTTTTATCCTGACCTTTTATTTTTAACATTAGTTCAACGGCAACACTCACAAAGATATTAATATACCTTTTCAAGTTTATTATAACTCAAAAAAGATTAAAAAGCAAATTAAAAATATTAAATATTAAGAGTAAGTAAAAAAAGAACAAAGAAAGGATATGGGTGAGTATATATTAGCGGACAAGTTGTTCGCTATTTTTTTAGAAAAGGCCTTGACATACACATTGATGATGTGTATAATATAGTTGAGGTGATCACGTGGGTACAAACTTTAAAGACCTCATCCAGCTATTAAAAGAAAATGGTTGGGAATATTGTAGAACCAAAGGCAGCCATTATATTTATACTAAGAACGGGAAAGCCTTACCTGTTCCAAAGCATAATAAAGATATTGGAAAAGGGTTATACAATAAAATTTCTAAGGAAGCTAGAGCTAAATAGCTCTAGTTTCTCTTAAATTGAAGGAGGGTACTATGAAGGACAAATATATTTATCCAGCAATTTTTCATATAGCAGAAGAAGGTGGGTACTGGATAGAGTTTCCAGACTTACCAATGGCAAATACTCAAGGGGAAGACTTAGAAGATGCACTGTTTATGGCTAAAGATTGTTTAGGGGTATATTTAAGCTGTTTAGAGGAAGAAAAGGAAGAAATACCTAGTCCTACTATTCCATATAATGATACTACTGAATTGAATAATGGTGATTTTATTCAATTAATAGAAGTTTATATGGCTCCTTATAGAGACGAGTATAAGAATGAAATGGAAAGAAAAAATGTTACAATCCCGCGTTGGCTTAATGATATTGTAAAAGAAAAGAAAATAAATTGTTCAGCAGTATTGACAACAGCTTTAAAAGAAAAACTTGGAATAAATTATTAAATAATAGCGGTCAAGTTGACCGCTGTTTTTTTATGTTTAAAAAATTATTTTTAGCAGTTGAATAATTTGTACTTTAAATCATTTTTATATTTTAAATAATAAAGAATAACTTTGAACAGTTGAAAAGAGCTTTAAATTATAATAAAGGTTTACCAATTAAAAATTTAGATTATAGCAATAAAAAAATGATGTTTTCTTAAAAACATCATTTATCAAGAGAAAAGATATAAAAATATCCCGTAGGGTGTGAGGCTACTATCTGTTCTTGCACCACCACCAAACTATAATAACTAGAACTATAAAAGTTCCGCCTTCAATAGAATTGATGTTGATTACTAAGTACATATATAGTACCTCCCAAAAAGTCAAATTTATAACTGCTCGGTCAAGAGCAGAACAAAAGCCCCAATATTAAATACTAGGGCTTTTATCCTGACCTTTTATTTTTAACATTAGTTCAACGGCAACACTCACAAAGATATTAATATACCTTTTCAAGTTTATTATAACTCAAAAAAGATTAAAAAGCAAATTAAAAATATTAAATATTAAGAGTAAGTAAAAAAAGAACAAAGAAAGGATATGGGTGAGTATATATTAGCGGACAAGTTGTTCGCTATTTTTTTAGAAAAGGCCTTGACATACACATTGATGATGTGTATAATATAGTTGAGGTGATCACGTGGGTACAAACTTTAAAGACCTCATCCAGCTATTAAAAGAAAATGGTTGGGAATATTGTAGAACCAAAGGCAGCCATTATATTTATACTAAGAACGGGAAAGCCTTACCTGTTCCAAAGCATAATAAAGATATTGGAAAAGGGTTATACAATAAAATTTCTAAGGAAGCTAGAGCTAAATAGCTCTAGTTTCTCTTAAATTGAAGGAGGGTACTATGAAGGACAAATATATTTATCCAGCAATTTTTCATATAGCAGAAGAAGGTGGGTACTGGATAGAGTTTCCAGACTTACCAATGGCAAATACTCAAGGGGAAGACTTAGAAGATGCACTGTTTATGGCTAAAGATTGTTTAGGGGTATATTTAAGCTGTTTAGAGGAAGAAAAGGAAGAAATACCTAGTCCTACTATTCCATATAATGATACTACTGAATTGAATAATGGTGATTTTATTCAATTAATAGAAGTTTATATGGCTCCTTATAGAGACGAGTATAAGAATGAAATGGAAAGAAAAAATGTTACAATCCCGCGTTGGCTTAATGATATTGTAAAAGAAAAGAAAATAAATTGTTCAGCAGTATTAACAACAGCTTTAAAGGAAAAACTTGGAATAAGTTATTAAATTAAATAATGTTTTTTAAATCCTCAGTATTAAATTACTGGGGATTTTTATTTTAACAAAGAGAGGTTGATAATATGAAAATATCAGATCAAGGAATAGAATTTATTATAAAAGAAGAGGGAGAAGTTTTACACGCATATAGATGTTCAGCTGGAGTGTGGACAATAGGAGTAGGACACACAGGTGGAGTAGCTC
>JAUNAY010000191.1 GCA_030527385.1 Fusobacterium sp.
TTCTCAAAAAAGTAAAAAATTTAAGATAACCTCTAGTATTATGTTATCTATTTTTATGGTATCATTAATGTATATTACATTTATGGCAGTTTTTATTTTAATTTATCCTTTGTCATAAATAATAACTTAACTGGAGGAAAGAATGAAATTAATTGTATCTGATTTAGATGGAACTTTGCTAAATGAAGAAAGTAAAATAAGTGAATACACTAAAAAAGCTTAATAAAATGGGTGTCGAGTTTATTATAGCAACAGGACGTGGGGAAGCTTCAGCTATTAGAATAAAAAAACAACTTGGAATAGATGCCTATATTATCTGTAACAATGGAGCTAATATTTATGATAAAGATGAAAATATGATCTTTGAAAAAGTTATCTCTAAAGAGATAGCTTATGAACTTTTAAAACTTTTAAGAGAAGAAAAAGTTAATTATAACTGTTTCTTACACGATGATTTTTTTAGAGATGAATATGATACAACTGATTATAGCCAAAGAATTGGTTTCACTGAACATATACTAATAGATTTAAAAGAGTGTTCTGAACTTAATAAAATTATTATAGTTGATAAAGAAGATGTAATTTTATCTTTAAGTAAAAAATTAAGAGAAAATTTTTCTCACTTAGTAGAAATTACTATTTCTGATCCTACTTGTGTTGATATAGTTCCAAAAGAATGTAGTAAGGGAAAAGCTCTTGAGGTTATTGCTAAAAAATTAAATATTGAATTTTCTAATATTATTGCCTTTGGAGATGCAGAAAACGATCTTGATATGCTAAAGAAAGTGGGACATCCCGTGGCTATGGAAAATGCTCAATCTGTTGTTAAAAAATTTATAAAAAATAGAGCTAAAAAAAATACTGAAAATGGAGTGGCTAAATATTTAGAAAATTACTTCAACTTATGAAATTGACATTTTTTATGAGAAATTATATAATATTTTTAAGATAAATAAATTGGAGAAGGAGATTTTATGTATAATTGGGAAGCAGGTGTTCCTAAGTTAGGAGCAACAGTAGAAAATAATGGTATTAACTTTGCAATATTTGCTAAAAATAAAAAAAAGGTGGTTTTAAATATTTATAAATCTGGCTCAGATTTACTTCCCAAAGAAAAAGTAGTTTTAGATCCATCTATTAATAAAACAGGAGATATTTGGCATATTTTTTTAAAAGATGGAGCTGAAGGCACTTTATATACTTGGAAAATTGATGATTATCCTGAAATTTTAGATCCTTACGCACTTTCTTATACTAACAATAAAAATTATTCAAATAGAAAAAGTATAGCTATAAAACTTTCTCAAGAAAAAGAAAAACATCTAAATATTCCTATGGAAGATACTATTATTTATGAAGTTCATATAAAATTATTTACTCAAAATTTTAACTCTATGGTTGAATTTCCAGGAACATACTCAGGATTTTTAGAAAAAATTCCATACTTAAAAAATTTAGGTGTTACAGCTGTAGAGTTTTTGCCTATCTATGAATGGGACGACTTTACTGGAAATACTGGCATTAATAACGGAGCTAAACTAAAAAATATCTGGGGATATAATCCAATAGGATTTTTTGCATTAACTAAAAAGTTTTCTCAAAATCAAAAATTAGATTCTTATAGTGAAATAGTAGAATTTAAAAATTTAGTAAAAGAACTCCATAAAAATGGAATTGAAGTTCTTTTAGATGTTGTTTATAATCATAGTGCTGAGGGAGGTAGAGGAGGTAAAATCTATAACTTTAAAGCTATGGATCCTGCTACTTTCTATATGTTAGAAAATAGTAATACTCAATATATGAACTACTCTGGTTGTGGAAATACTATAAATTGTAACAATAAAGTTGTTAAAGATATGATAATATCATCACTAAGATATTGGTATTTAGAAATGGGTGTAGATGGGTTTAGATTTGATCTAGCTTCTATTTTAGGTAGAAATGAAGAGGGACATTGGCTTGGTGATAACTCTCTTCTAAATGAATTAGTGCAAGATCCTATCTTATCACATTGTAAATTAATTTCAGAGAGTTGGGACTTAGGTGGTTATTATGTTGGAGATATGCCTGTTGGTTGGAGTGAATGGAACGGTAAATATAGAGATGTTGTAAGAAGATTTATAAAAGGCGAATTTGGACAAGTTACTGAACTTTTAAAAAGAATCTTTGGAAGCCCTGATATATTTAAGAGAAATAATAGATCTCCTTATAGTAATATAAATTTTATCACTTGTCACGATGGTTTTACTATGTGGGATTTGGTTAGTTATAACAATAAACACAATTTAAACAATGGTGAAAATAATCAAGATGGTGAAAATCATAATAATTCATATAACAACGGTGCCGAAGGTGAAACAGAAGATAAAAATATTATTACAATAAGAAAACAACAGCTAAAAAATATGCTGTTAATTCTATTTATTTCTCAAGGTGTCCCAATGATATTAATGGGAGATGAGATGGGTAGAACTCAACTTGGAAATAATAACGCTTATTGTCAAAACAATCGTTCAACTTGGCTAGATTGGGATAGAGGAAAAGAGTTTAAAGATATAACTGTCTTTACTGAAAATATGATTAAACTTAGAAAAAGATATAATATCTTTAGAAATAGAGATTATCTTGAATTAGAAGATAATCAAAATAAAGGAGTTGGAATTCACGGAGTTAAACTTAATTGTCCTGATTTTTCTTTCTACTCTTTAAGTATTGCTTTTTCTCTATATGACGTAGAAAGTGATACAT
>JAUNAY010000192.1 GCA_030527385.1 Fusobacterium sp.
CTAAAGATTTTTTACTATTTAAAGGAATCAATAGATCCCACACTCCAGTATAAGCTTTTACTATCTCAATATCTTCTCTAAAATCTTTTATTTCTATACCTAGAGCTTTGGCTAAATCTTCTTTATCTATTTTAAAATCTTTTGAAATTTTTGGTGAAGCTTGATACATCATAATATTTTTTATTTTTCCATCATCTATTTCTATTATTATTGGTAAAATGCCTAAATTTGTCTCTATATCTATTGTATTTTCTCCCTGTTTAACATCAATCATACCACTTTCTACAAGAGCAGTAGCATAAGCAATTGTTGCGTGTCCACAAAGATCAATCTCTTCTTTTGGAGTAAAAAATTTAACCTTGATTCTCTCTTTATTTTTGAAAAGAAAAACAGTTTCAGGGTATCCTAACTCTTTAGCTATAAGTTGCATTTGATTTTTTTCTAAACCATCAGCATTTAATACAACTCCTGCTACATTTCCTTTAAATTTTTCATCAGTAAAAGAATCATATATCCAGAGCTTTTTATTCATTCCCCACCTCACAAATTATTTTACTAAAGTGTTCTCTATTACTCTCATAAAGTTTTCATATGCTATTTTTCTTATATCTTCCTCTTTATATCCTCTATTTCTAAGCTCATTTATTACGCTTTGAGCTTTTGAAGCATCTTCTAAACCAAGAGGATTCATATCTTTTGCATCTCTATCATCATATAAATATTCACAAAAATCAAACCCTATTCCAACGTGTTTTATTCCTACTAAATCAACCATATGATCTATATGATCAACATATTTTGAAATAGTTTGCTCCTCTTTTTTACTGCTTACAAACCCTTTAAAAGCCACTGCCCCCACAAGTCCATCTGTTTCAGCTATTGCTTTAATTTGTTCATTCCATAAGTTTCTTGCGTGATCACATAAAACTCTTGCATTTGAGTGTGATGCAATTATAGGCTTACTACTTGCTTCATAAATTCCCCAAAAACTTTTTTCATTGGCGTGTGAAACATCAACAATCATTCCTAGATCATTTAATTTTTTAACTGCTTTTACTCCTAAAGGAGTAATACCTCTATTTTCCTCTCCTCTTGCACCTGTAGCTAAAGCATTTTGCTCATTCCAAGTTAAAGAAGCGTGTCTAAATCCTAAAGCATAGAAAGTATCTAACCAATCAAGGTTTTCTTTTATTGCTCTTAGCCCCTCTATTCCCATAAGAACATTTAATTTTTCACTTACAAGTCCTCTGTTAAAATCCCCTTGTTTTTTTATAATATTAAATAGATCTTGATTTCCTCTCAATTCGTGCATTGCAGAGTTAATCATATACATCATCTCTTTTTCATCATCTACTACAACGCTTTCATCATCAAGATATGCCACAAAAATTCCACCCATAATTTTTCCAGCATTAAATCTATCATAGTGATTAGTTCTTACAACATTTTCTAGTCCTTTTTTTCTTTTAGATGCTACATCAAACCAGATGTCAGCGTGTCCATCAAAAATTTTCATTTTACTCACTCCCACATATTTTATTTAAAAGAATATTATTTCAGCTTCAGCCTCATACCAAGGTCCCTCTTCATCTTCTCCCTCTGTAATAAAAAACTCTATTTGAACATCTTCTAAAGTCATTCCAACAGAGTGAAGTTCTTTATCTTCATAAAACTCTATCTTTTTAAATTTTGTATTTTCAAGCCTTTGGGCTATATCTTCTCTCATTTCAGCAAGTTCAAGCAAATCCTCTTCCAAAGTGTATCCCATTTTCTCAAACTCTTTCGCCATAGTTCCTATTTTTTTTCTTAATTTTTCTGATAGCATATTTCCTCCATTTTTATCTCTTAAATTTTAAATATCTTTTTTAATCTTTTTACCCTTTTTACAATTTCAAGGACAAATTTTATTTTTTTAACTTCAAAAGGAATCTTTTTTAAAGCTTTCTCCATTTGAAGTTCAATCTCTTGCTCACTTAACTTTTTTTTCAAATTTATCACCCAATATAATTATACCTTATTACTTTCAAGTGTCAAATAACAATTTTTCTTTTTTATTCACATTTTTTTAATATAATCTTCACAAATTTTAAAATTACAAATAGAAATTAAATATATTTTATGTTATAATTTTAGGGGTGAGTATCTAAAAACAATTAATCAAATAATTTAAAGGAAATTTAATTTTCTAAAGTAAAACTAATAATAAATTAAACTTTGGAGGTTGTATCTTGGACTTAACATTTTTCAAAGGAGTTATTACAGGTTTAATTCTTTCACTTCCTTTTGGTCCAGTTGGCATATATTGTATGGAAAAAACTTTGGTAGAAGGACAGAAAGAAGGTTATATCTCTTCTCTAGGAATGGTTACCATAGACGTGGTATACGGATTGACAGCTCTTCTCTTTCTTAATCAAGTTGAAGATTTGATAAAGCAATATGATTGTTATTTTGCAACGGGAATAGCTATCTTTCTTTTAGTCGTAGGACTTAAAAAAATGTCAAATAAAATGAAACTAAAAAAAGTTGAAGCTGATCCTGTGGGGTTAATTCAAAACTATTTCACAACTTTTTTTATAGCTCTTGCTAATATTTCAAGTGTCTTTACTATTATGGTTATTTTTACAACTTTGAGAGTTTTTGATTCAGATAGTGAGTATATACCATATATGATAAGCAGTGGTATTTTTATAGGTGGGGCTTGTGAATGGTTTACAACAACATATTT
>JAUNAY010000193.1 GCA_030527385.1 Fusobacterium sp.
CATTCTTGTAATTTTGTTAATTCAAATAGAACATAAATGGTAATAAAAGAATCAAAAAATAGATGAAAAAATGAGCTTAGATATTAACAAAATCTAAAAATTACAATATATTCAATAAAATAAAAAAATTACTTGAAATTTATTGTTTTTTTGATAAAATAATAATAAATATATTTTAGTTAAGTGAGAATTTACAAAGAAATAAAATTTAAAATATACGAGGGGGTAAAATGTCAAGTAGAAATATGATACTTCAAAGTACATTTGGTTCAGTTTTCTCAGCAGCAGAAAACTTAGAAGAGAGAAATGTTATCGAAAGTAATAACAGAATGGTAGTTGTTGCAGGAAGAGTAAATAATCCTGGAATGATCGAAATACCAGAAAATGCAACTTTGAATGATGTTATTGGGTTAGCTGGGGGAATAAAAAATAAGAAAAACTTTAAAGCTGCTCAATTTGGGTTACCATTTGGAGGATTTTTAACTAAAAATAGCTTAGATAAAGTTATTGATTTTTCACTTTTCCCAGAAGGAATTGACAGAAACATAATTATATTATCTGATGAAGATTGTATAGTTTCATTTGCTAAATTCTATGTAGAATTTTTAATGAGTAAAATAGAGTCAAGTGAGTATGAAACATATACAGCAGTAAAAGAAGAAATAGAAAGAATTTGGAGAATATTAGACAGAATTTCTAAAGGTAAAGCAACAATGAGAGATGTATACCTACTTAGATACCTTTCAGAAATTATTAAAACTACATTAAAACAAAAACATAACCTAGTTTTAGAATGTTTAGAAGATGATGATTTCTATGAAGAGATTGAAGAACATATCGAAGAACATAAATGTCACGCTGGACAATGTATACATCTATTAAAATTCAGAATAACAGATAAATGTATTGGTTGTACAGCTTGTGCAAGAGTATGTCCAGTAAAATGTATAAGTGGAAAATTAAAAGAAAAACACGTTCTTGATACAGATAAATGTACTCACTGTGGACAATGTGTTGCAGCTTGTCCAGTAGGAGCAATTTTTGAAGGAGATCATACAATGAATCTTCTTAAAGACTTAGCAACACCAAATAGACTTGTTGTTGTTCAAGTAGCTCCAGCAGTAAGAGTAGCAATAGGAGAAGCTTTTGGATTTGAGCCAGGAACAAACGTAGAGAAAAAATTGGTAGGAGCTTTGAAAAAATTAGGTGTAGACTATGTATTTGATACTACGTGGGCAGCTGATATCACAGTAATGGAAGAAGCTTCTGAATTCCAAGATAGATTAGAAAGATATTATAAAGGTGACGACACTGTAAGATTACCTATACTAACTTCTTGTTGTCCAGCTTGGGTTAAATTTATTGAACAAAACTATCCAGATATGCTAGATGTACCATCATCAGCAAAATCACCAATGCAAATATTCTCAACAATAGCAAAAGATATTTGGGCAAAAGAACTTGGATATAGAAGAGAAAGAGTTTCAGTAGTTGGAATAATGCCTTGTCTTGCTAAAAAATATGAAGCTGCAAGACCAGAATTCTCAAGAGGAGATAACTATGATACTGACTATGTAATCTCAACAAGAGAACTTATAAAAGTATTTAAAGAGTCTGGAATAGATCTTAAAGATGTTGAAGAGATGGAGTTTGACAATCCATTAGGAGAATATTCAGGGGCAGGAATTATCTTCGGAAGAACTGGAGGAGTTATAGAAGCTGCTACAAGAAGTACAGTTGAGATGATTACTGGAACACCTCTTGAAGAGATAGAATTTAAAGAATTAAGAGGTTGGGAAGGATTCAGAGCTGCTGAACTTACTATTGGACACATAGAATTAAGAATCGGTATTGCTCACGGATTAGAAGAAGCTGCAAAAATGCTTGACAAAATTAGAGCAGGAGAAGAATTCTTCCACGCTATTGAAATAATGGCTTGTAAAGGAGGATGTATCGGTGGAGGAGGACAGCCTAAAGCTATCAAAAAACAGGCAGTTCTTGAAGCTAGAGCAGAAGGATTAAATAACATTGATAGAAGCTTAGAAATAAGAAGATCACACGATAATCCTTATGTAAAATCTTTATATGAAAAATATTTAGATTATCCATTAAGCCACAAAGCACACGAATTATTACATACTAAATATTTTCCAAAAATAAAAAAATAAACAATAATAAAAATAGAGCCTTGCAGTAGTTTCTGCTTGGCTCTTTTTTATAAAAAAAGAACAGATATAAGTTATACTTTCTGTTCATTCATTAAAACTTTTGGATATAATACTTGCTACTATTCCTGCTATTATTTGTACAATCAATTCTATTAAAAGATTGTCAATTAAAAAATATATAATTCCACTCAATTAAAAAAATCTCCTATTTGTTTTTAGATTAAATTATTCTTGATGTAATAATAGCTAGTATAATAAGACTTTAGAATAAATCATATTCTTTATATTAGCACAATAGTCTCAAAAAATCTATAAAATATTAGTTTTTTTATTGTATTTTGGGAATAAAATTAAAGTATAAATATTGAAAATGTTTTGAATTAAATAGTAAAAATGTGATAAATATGGGGTAAAAATATTAATTTGACGGAGGAACTATGATAAAGGGAAATGTTGATGGAATTAAAGAGTTTATACTTAAAGAGTTAGATTCACTTTATGAGATAACAGTTGCTAAAAATAGAGTTATTGAACCAGAAATAATAGCACT
>JAUNAY010000194.1 GCA_030527385.1 Fusobacterium sp.
TTCTACTTTAACATTTGCTTATTTTTACTAAGAGTAAAAGGGAGTGGTTTTTCCCCTACTCCCTTATTTCATATATTTTTTTACCTCTTCTTTATTAAATTTGAAAACAGGAATTCCACTTGAATATGGAGCAATTTCATATAGTGGAAAAATAAAGTTTATATTTTCCCCCTCAAAATAGATTCCAGCCCTATCTAAATTTATCTCTACATCTTCATAAAAAGCAACTTCATCTCCATTAATATTATATACTTTTTCCTTATTTTCTATCATATCATTTATTTTCATTTCAAAATAACTTTTTGCATTTTCATTAAAAAAGCTCTCAAAATTAATCAATTTTAAATCTTTTTTCCCTATATTATATGTTTCTAAGTTAGTGTTTCCGTGAGCTCCACCAGTATAAATTGATGTTTTAACAACTATTGAAATAATTCCAAAATCATTTTCTTTAACTTCATAATTCATCTTAGCTTCATAAGAAGTAGATAAATCTTCTGCCCCCTCACTTATTTCTAAAAGCTCTTCTATTATTAATCTAGCATTTTCTTGTAAAGAAAGGTTAAAATAAGATATATCTTCACTTTGAACATTTAAAATTTGTGGAATAACTATGTTATATTTATAATTTTTTGTTGTCTCTTTATACTCCATTTTATCAATTTTTTCTATTTTTGGAATTTCTTTTTCATTTAGACAACCACTAAATAATATTATTATAAATAGCAACATTATCTGCTTTAATCTTTTCATTTTTCATCTCCTCTTTATTTTTTACATACTATATAATTTAATCTATTTTTTAAAAAAAGTCAAAAAATTGTTTTCCATAAAAAAATACACCCTTCATCTAAAATTAGAATCTTGGGTGTAAAGTAATTATTTTATTAATATTTCTCTATGTGGTTGAATCTTATATTTTTCCATAGGAAGTATTTGATAATTTATATTTTCAAAATCAATTTTTTTCAAATCTATCTTTCTTATCTCACTATTATACATAGTCTTATAATAAAACTCTCTGTCAGTTTGGTTAATAGCAGTAGTCCATTGTGTAGCAGTTATTAAATCTTTTGGAATCTCATTTTTATTTTGATACTCCACTCCAATTGGTATATCAAAATTATTTAAAATTTGAAATGCCTGTACAACTCCACTATATCCATTTTCTGCTACTGGTGCTGTACTTAAATAGAAAAAGGCTCTCACAAATCTTGATGGAGGTGTTACATCACCTGGCAGTCCTAAGGCTCCTGCTCCCATTCCAAAAGAAAATAATTTTTGCCCATTTCCGTCATAAGTTGGTACTCCACCAGAACGTAGATGAACATAATTATTTAAATTAGTTGTTTGCCACTCAAAATCTGGTGAGTTTGTCATAACCCCTACTTTATTATCATATATCTTAATTTCTCCACCATTTACAATCTCAATAACTATATTATTTCCTTTAGCGTCTGAAACTCTCCAATGTGCAGTAGGAGAAACATTCCCATCATCAAATACCATAACTGGTACTATTCTAATTTTTGTAATAGCTTCTTTTACCTCATCTACTGTTGAAAAATTAGATAATATCCAACTTACTAAATTCATATCTGTTATAGATTCACTAGCTTTTTCAGGAAGATATTTTTCCAAACTTCCATAATGAGGAAAGAAAAACATTCCAGCACTAAGCCCAACCTCATTAACTCCCTCTCCTATATAGTTATCATCTACCAAAGAAGCTCCCACAAATCCATAACGTCCTTTCCAAGAATAACCATTTTCTCCCTTAGGCATAATAGCTTGGTATTTATAATCTCTTGGAGTAACAATAATATTACTTTTTAATACATTTTCTCCCCACTCTATCGTTCTAGCTTGAATCTGTTTATTATCTTTTGTTTTAATAGTTATCCCTGTACAAGCTTCACTATTTGTTGCAAGTAAAGCAAAACAGCTTAATAATCCTATATAATATTTTTTCATACTCTTTCCTCCTCAATTTTATTATTTGCACTTATCTTTATTTTCCTTTTTTAATTATAACTTTATTTTATAATATGGAGATAATAATGAATCTAAAAGAGGTTCAATTCCTAAAAAACTTTTAAATTTTTCATATTCATTAAATCTTCTTTTTAAGGCTTCTGTATTTGTCTTATCTTTAATACCTCTAATCAATATATTCTTAGGAGTATGCTCCATATCTATAAACTCCATAACTTGAGTTTTGTATCCACATAGCTCTAATGCTTGAGCTCTAAAAGCATCTGTTGCTAATGATGTATATTTTTCAAATAAAATACCATATTTTCCTATTGGCATCTCTTTATCAAAAAATTTACTATTTTTTGTATTACTCATCTTTTCATTAAATTCGTGTTGACAACAAGGAACTGCTAATATTGCTTTTGCATTTAATTCTAATCCTTTTAAAAGAGCATAATCAGTAGCATTATTACAAGCGTGAAGCGAAAATATTATATCCACATTTTGCAATTTATCAAAATCTTTTATATTTCCTGTTAAAAACTCTAAATTTTCACATTTTAACTCTTTTGCTATCTCATTACATTTTTTCATAACATCTTTTTTTAAATCCAATCCTATTATTTCAAAAGTAAAATTTTGAATCTCTTTTAAATAATAGTGAAGAGCAAATGTCAAATATGATTTTCCACAACCAAAATCAACAAATTTTATGTGATTTCCTATCAATTTCTT
>JAUNAY010000195.1 GCA_030527385.1 Fusobacterium sp.
GAGCGGTAATTGATAGAGATTATAATGCTTCACTAAATTTATC
Organism: Fusobacterium sp.; assembly: GCA_030527385.1. GTDB lineage: Bacteria > Fusobacteriota > Fusobacteriia > Fusobacteriales > Fusobacteriaceae > Fusobacterium_A. The sequence goes on from JAUNAY010000195.1 coordinate 44, forward strand.
TATGTATAAATTGGCATAATTTCACAAACAAGAAAATGCTAATGTGTAGGACGCGTTGTATCCGAATTTAAGCCTTTGGAGAATCATATCAAACGAAAGTAGTTACGACAAAATCGGATTCTGTGAAGAAGGAAATAAACAAATTTCTATATTTTTATAGATTTTTGGCAACGGAATTATGTTAAAAATATGGGGAATAATTGTCTTAATTACAGTAGTAGTAGCTTATTTAATTATACTTCTTTTAAGTTCAACAAATGAGTCAGATGATAAATATGTAGTTGGGATACTTAAAATAGGATATAAAACTTTTGATTATTTTAAAAATAAAAAAAGTAGTATAGGAGTATATTTTTCATATTTATTTCTTGGAGTTGGTTATCTGTTACTAAAAGGAAAAACTTTAGAGGTAAAAAGAGAAAATAAGAATAGTTGACACAATTAAAAGAATATAGTATAATTTTCAAGATATATAAAAATAGTTTAGGAGGCAAAAATGTTAAAAGAAGGAATGAAATTAACACTTGAAAAAGTAGTAAAAGCGGAAGAAACAGCGGCAAAAGTTGCATCAGGAGCATTAGAAGTATTTTCTACCCCTATGTTAATTGCATTTATGGAACATACATCTTTTGAACTAGCTCAAGAGCATATGAATGCTGGAGATACAACAGTTGGAATATCAGTAAACATCAAACATCTAAAAGCTAATTTAGTTGGAGATGAATTAAAATGTATCTCAACTTTAGAAAAAATAGATGGAAAGAGACTTGATTTTTCAGTTAAGGTTTATCATAAAGAAACAGTTGTAGGAGAGGGAGAGCATTCAAGATTCATAGTTAATGAAGAAAAGTTTTTAGGTAAATTAAAAGGATAGTTTGACTATCCTTTTTTTAAAGTATTAATTATTAAAAGATTTTAAGGGAGGAAAAATGGAAAGCAAAGAGACACAAGTAGGAACAAAAACAAAATTTTTACTAGGGGCTCAGCACGTACTAGCTATGTTTGGAGCAACAGTTCTTGTTCCGTTTCTTACAGGATTAAATCCATCAATAGCACTGATAACAGCAGGAGTAGGAACATTGGTATTTCATCTTTGTACTAAGGGAATTGTACCAGTATTTTTGGGATCATCTTTTGCATTTATAGGTGCTTTAACACTTGTTTTAAGAGAAGAGGGGATAGCGGCAATAAAAGGTGGAGTTGTAGCAGCAGGGATAATTTATCTTATTATGTCAATGCTTGTAAAAGTATTTGGAGTTGAAAAAATAAAATCATTCTTTCCACCAATAGTAACAGGACCTATTATAATGGTAATTGGATTTAGAATGAGTCCAGTTGCTTTAAGTATGGCTGGATATGCAAACGGAAAATTTGATTTAAAAAGTTTAATAGTAGCATCAGTTGTTATTTTATCAATGATAACTATAACTCTTATGAAAAAATCATTTATAAGATTAATTCCTATTCTTATTTCAGTAATGTTGGGATATGCTGTATCAGTAATGTTGGGATTTGTAGATTTTGAACCTATTGCAAATGCTAAATGGATAGGACTTTCAGCAGAGGCAACATCTGATTTATTAACTCTACCAAAAATATCTTTAAGTGCGATTCTTGCAATAGCACCAATAGCTTTAGTTGTATTTATAGAACATATTGGAGATATTACTACAAATGGAGCAGTTGTAGGAAAAGATTTCTTTAAAAACCCAGGAATACATAGAACTTTAATGGGAGATGGACTTGCAACAATAGCAGCAGGATTTTTAGGAGGACCAGCTAATACAACATATGGAGAAAATACAGGGGTTTTAGCAGTTACAAAAGTTTATGATCCGTCAGTTCTTAGAATAGCTGCTTGCTATGCAATTGTACTTGGACTTTTAGGAAAATTTGGAGTTATTCTTCAAACTATTCCTCAACCAGTAATGGGAGGAGTATCAATTATACTATTTGGTATGATCTCTTCAGTTGGAGCTAGAACAATGGTAGATTCAAAATTAGATTTTTCTAACTCAAGAAATCTAATAATAGCTTCTTTAATATTTGTATTTGGTATAGCAATAGACAATATTATTGTTTGGAAAACAGTTTCTGTTTCTGGACTTGCTCTAGCAGCTCTAGTAGGAGTAGTTTGCAACAAGTTATTACCAAGAGATAGAGAACTTATGATAAAGAAAAAATTAGATTAATTTTTATAAATTTTGCTACATTGAAACTCTTTAGTTTTAATGTAGCTTTTTTTTCTTTTGTCATAAAATATGAACAAAAAAGTATATTATTATTAATAAAATCACAAATATAATGGAAAAATATGAACAAAATAAAAAAATAATTGTTAAATGGAAAAAAATTGATATTTTGATACAATAGTTATTGTATGATAAATAATGATGGAGGCAGATAGAATGATAAATTATATTTGGTGTGGAATGATAATAATAGGAATAATAGTTGGAATAGTTACTGGTAATATTGAAGCAGTATCAACAGCAGCTATTGAGTGGGCAGAAACAGCAGTAGAGTTATCTTTGGGACTAATTGGAGTTATGGCATTGTGGTTAGGGCTTATGAAGATAGCAGAAGAAGCAGGAATAGTAAGAGGTATGGGATTATTGATGAAACCTATAA
>JAUNAY010000196.1 GCA_030527385.1 Fusobacterium sp.
TTATTATTTGTAAAATCTAAAGCTCCACTTTTTCCATTAAATTCTTGAGTATAATTTTTAGATATAAACATATTATCATAAGAATTTGCTAAACTATTTTTACCTAAAGTTGTATTTATAGTGGGATTTAAAACATAAGTTACTTTATCTTTATGCAGAAGTAATTTTTCAAATGCTTCATCAAATGCTGACAAATTAAAATCTCCTGCTAAAACTATATCATTTTCAGTTTTATCTAAATTTTGAAAATAATCATAAACCTTATTTAATTTAAAAGCTTCCGCTCTTCTTAAAGATTCACTTTTTCCAAAAATTGAATGAGCTAATACAAAAGTAAAATCAAAATTTCCTACTTTAAAATCTGCTCCATATGGTTGCCTTGAAAAACTCTTGTCTGTATCCTCATAATATCCCCTTTCTTTCAAAAAAGTTACTTTATCTTTCTTCCAAACAAAAGCAAAATATTCTTTATAACTATTTTTTCCAACAGGATATGGAGATATATGATAATCCCAATCATCTTTAGATACTTTCTCCAAATTATCTACAAGTTCCTCTACTCCCTCTTCATTCATAACCTCTATTAACCCAATTAAATCAAAATTTTCTAAAATTTGTGCAACATATGTGTAATCTTTTTTATTTCTTCCCAATCTCAATGTATTAAATGATGCTATATATCCATCTTCTGAAAAGATACTCACCACTGTTATTAAATAAATAATTAATAATTTAATTTTTCCCATATCACACACACCTTTTTATATTTTTCTGTATTAAAGTAATTCTATCACAAAAAAATAATTTTTTAAATTGATAAATTTGACTTTTTTTTATTTTTACTCTATAATTTGCTAAATATAAAATTTTAAAGTATAAGGAGAGGATAGAATGATTGCTGCGTTTTTTGATATTGATGGTACTATTTATAGAAATTCTCTTTTAACTGAACATTTTAAAAAACTTATTAAATATGAACTTTTAGATTTTAGTGAATATGATAACGGAGTTAAAGAGGCTTATAAACTTTGGGATAATAGAGTAGGAGATTATGATAAATATCTTCAAGATTTAACTTTAACTTATGTTGATGCAATAAAGGGACTTTCTACACAATATAATGACTTTGTTGCTCATCAAGTAGTTGAATTAAAAGGTAATAGAGTATATTCATATACAAGAAAGATGATAAAATGGCATAAGGAACAAGGACATCTTGTTATTTTTATATCTGGAAGTCCAGATTTTCTTGTGTCTCGTATGGCTAAAAAATGGGGTGCTGATGATTTTTGTGGTTCTATCTACCATACTAAAGACGGAGTACTTTCTGGTGAGATTTCTCCTATGTGGGATTCTACAAATAAAATGAAGTCTATAAATATGTTTTGTGAAAAATATGGAATAGATTTAAAAAATAGTTATGCTTATGGAGATACTCACGGAGATTACAGTATGTTAATGGTTACAGGACACCCAAGGGCTATAAATCCAAGTCTTGAGCTATTAAATAGCATAAGAGCAAATAAAGAGTTGAAGGAGAAAACAGAAATTATTATAGAAAGAAAGGACGTTATATATAAAGTAGATGCTAATGTTGAGACTTTATAGTGATTAATTTTTTAACAAAGATAAAAATAAATGAAAAAACTCTTAAAATCATCGGTTAAAGTATGATATAATAGCATAGATGTTTTTTATTTTTCGGAGGTGGACTAATTGTATAAAGCAAATTATTTAATGATGACTCCTGGACCTACAATGGTTAGAGAAAATGTATTAAAAGGAAGAAGTAGTTTCTTTGGAAACCCTGATCTTGATCCTAATTTTTTTGAATTTTATGATGAACTATGTGAAAAAACAGGTAAACTTTTTGGTGCTAAAAAAGCTCAAACAATAATTATGAATGGAGAAGGAATGTTAGGACTAGATAGTGCTTGTGCTTCTCTTACTGAACCTGGAGATAAAGTTTTAGTTCTTTCAAATGGTATCTTTGGAGAGGGATTTAAAGGACTTATTGAAAATTATGGTGGAAAGGTTACACTTTTTGAAACAGATGTTCAAGAAGCTTTTGATATTGATAAATTAAGAGTGTTCCTTGAAAAAAATAAAAATTTTAAATTTGCCACTATGGTGCATTGTGATACTCCTTCTGGTGTTTTAAACAACATTGAAACTATCTGTAAATTATTAAAATCTGAAGGAATTTTAACAGTTGTAGATTCTGTTTCAGCTGTTGGAGCAACTCATATATGTGTTGATGATTGGGGAATTGATATTGCACTTGGAGGATCTCAAAAAGCTTTATCAGCTCCATCTGGATTAACTATAATGACTGTTAGTGACGATGCGTGGAAAGCTATTTTAAATAGAACAACTCCTATTCCATCTTTCTATTGTAACTTGGCACTTTGGAAAAATTGTGTTAAAGAAAAACTTTTCCCTTACACTATGCCTGCAAGTGATCTTATAGCTTTTGATATAGCTATAGACAATATCTATAAAGAAGGTGTTGACAAAGTTATCTCTAGACACTACACTGCTGCTGAATATGTAAGAACAAGACTAATGGATATGGGTGTTGAACTTTATTTAAAATCTGGATATTCTCCTACTGTTACTGCATTCTGTCCTCCTGAAGGATATAGTTGTAAAGAGATTTTGGATTATATGT
>JAUNAY010000197.1:0-1633 GCA_030527385.1 Fusobacterium sp.
ACCCAACAATTGATTCAACAATGATAGAAAAAAGATTTCAATATTTTAAATAATTTGGTTATATCTTTATTGAGTGAACAAAGATATGATGAGATGATGGAATATTTAAACTCAGAAGAGAATCAAGGAAATCTTGAAATAAAATATCTAAAAGGAATTGCTTCAGTTGGAATGGGAAAATATGATGAAGCAGATAGACAGTTTACAGAACTTGAAAATGACCCAACAATTGATTCAACAATGATAGAAAAAATAAAATTTAATAAGATGAGAAACTATTTCTTATGGGAAAAATATGATGAAGCGATAAATTATGGAGAAAGTTATTTAACTTTAGAAAATGGAGAGAATAGAAATGAAGTTATAGATAAATTAGCAATAAGCTATTTTAGAAAAGATAACTTTGAAAAGAGTAGAGAGTATTATACTAAGTTATTAACAGTGCCAGAGTTTGAGGCTTATAGTAGATTCCAGATTGCAGAATCATATTATTCAGAAAAAAATTATGAAAAAGCTAAGTTAGAGTATAAATATGTAGCTGATAATTATGGAGATAGTATATATGGAGAAAGAGCTTTTTATTGGTATTTAACAATACTTTTAAATTCTGGAGATACTGTTAATTTTGAAAAAGGAAAAAATGAATTTCTTGTAAAATATCCAGTAAGCAGAATGAAAGATACTTTACTGATGATGTCTGGAGAAATTTATGAAAATAGTAATAATAATGAAGAAGCTTTAAAAACTTATGAAGAACTTTATACTAGTTCAGTTGATCCAAATATAAAGGATAATACAGCAAGTAAAATTCTGGATATCTATCTATCTAAGAGTAATATAAAAGCAGCTCAAAAATATGTTGAAGGTATAACAAATTTAGATATAAAAAGTTATTATGATTCACTTATTTATGAGAAACAAGGAAATCAAAAGGCAGCGATGTCAGAATATGAAAAACTTTTAAATAGTCCAAGATATAAAGATTATGCTTGTGTAAATATAGGTTCTAAATATTTTAAAGATAAGAAATACAAAGAAGCTAAAAAATACTATTCACAGGTAAATGATATGGAAAATAGTATATATAAAGACTTTGTATTGTATCAGTTAGCTAATATTAGTGAGATAGAGGGAAAAAATCAAGAAGCTTTAAGTGGATATACAAAGGGATATATAATGTATAATGGACAATATTCTCAAGTATCAAAATTAAAAGCAGCCCAACTTAACGAAAAGATGAAAAAGGATAAGGAAGCAATAGTTTTATATAAAGAACTTTATTCCTTAGGAAAAGAATTGAGTTATAGGGAGTTTGTAATAGAAAAATTGATATACTTAACTTTAAAATCTGGAAATAAAGTTGAAGCTTCAAAATATTATGATGAATTAAAAGGTATTAATGCTGAAAAGGCAAAAAAATATGCAGATTTTTTTAAATAGGAGGAGTTAAAATGAAAAAGTTAATCGCATCTTTATTTTTATTAAGTACAATGTTAGTGAATGCAGAGGAGAGTGTTACAGCTATTGATAAAGAAGTAACAGGAGTTAATAAGGAGCAATTAGAAAGAAAAGAGATTGAAACAAAAGAGATGCTTCTAAAAAATCAAAATATAAGTACAGGTTCTGTTGAATT
>JAUNAY010000197.1:1643-2671 GCA_030527385.1 Fusobacterium sp.
GTGAAAATTTAAAAGAGCAACAACAAAAAATAAAAGTAGTTCAAAATGAAAAATCAGCTTTGGAAGATGAACTTTCACAAGGTGTAGAAGATAAATCATTCTTAAAATATATAATTGGAGCGATAGGAGTAGTTGCTCTTATAATAGCACTATAATCTTAATTTAAGTACCAAAAGGAGAAAGAACAATGTATTGGTTAAAAAATGGTGGAATCTTGATGTATTTTATTTTAGTAATGTCTATTTTAGGATTATTTGTAGTAATCGAAAGGGCGATTTATTTCAAATTTCACGAAAAAGATAGCTTTAATAAAATAAATCCAGAATTGAGACAACTTATAGAAAAGGGATCTATTAAAGAAGCGATTGTTTTATTAAATACTAAGAGATCTTCAACAGCAAAAGTATTAAAAGATATATTGATTCAAATGTATAAAAGTAATACAAGAGATCCGTTAGCTCTTGAGGAAAAGGGAAAAGAGAGTGCAATGGCTCAAATTCCAATGCTAGAAAAACATATGTGGCTATTATCATTAACAGCTCACATAACACCACTATTAGGACTTTTAGGAACTGTAACAGGTATGATAAAAGCTTTCCAAGCCGTAGCAATTCACGGAACTGGAGATGCTTCTGTTTTAGCAAAGGGTATTTCAGAAGCATTATTTACAACAGCAGGAGGATTGTTTGTTGCAATACCAGCTACTATTTTTTATAACTATTTTAATAAAAAAATAGATGAAAAAATAAATGATATTGAAAAAACAAGTACAGAGCTTATAAACTACTTCAGAAAATAGGTGAAATTATGAAAATAGATAGAACAAAAAGAAGAGGAAAAGGAGAGTTGACTCTTGAAATAACTCCATTGATAGACGTTGTATTTCTTTTGCTAATCTTTTTCTTAGTTGCAACTACTTTTGAAGATATTAATAGTGGTATAAAAATAGAATTACCACAGTCAACAATAAAAGAGATTAAAGATATAAAAGAGATACAGATAGCTATTGATAAAAATAAAAACATTGT
>JAUNAY010000198.1 GCA_030527385.1 Fusobacterium sp.
GACAAGATTTATATTATCATATTTTTTCTCTTATGTCAATGCTTTTTTTATTTTTTATCACACTTTTTCATTTTTTCTTTTTATATTGACATATTTTTTTAAAATGCTATAATTTTCATAAAATAGTATTATAATAATATATTTCAAACTTATTAAAAACAAATTATTTTTTATTTTTGCATTAAGGGGTGGGTATTAAAAATGAAAAAAACAATTATTTTATTAAGTATTCTTGGAGCTTGTTCTGCTTGTAGTTCTTTAAATTCCAAAACTCAAGAAAATGTTATAACTAGAAAAGAGTATAACAACATTTTAAACATTCACGGAACACCAAAAGAATATACATACTTTAAACCAAGAAAAGAAACAGATAAAAGTGGAACTAACTATATAAATAGTTTTGTTGATTTAGGAGCTTGGCACGGATATTATCAACCTGAAATAAATAATTTTGAACTTTATGGTGGATTTGCAGGTCCTTACTATATTGCAGAAGAATATGCTGCAAATCTTTCAGACTGTTTTAATAAAATAAACATTGAAAACTCTCTTACTAAAGAAAAATATAGTCTTGCTGAAAGTAAAGCAACTTTTAATTACTATCCTGGAAAACTAGAACAAAAATATATTTTAAAAGATTTTACTTTAAAATTGGATCTTGTTTTCGCAAGTAATAGAACTGCTTTGATAAAAACTGAAATTATAAACACTTCTGGAAAAGAGTTAAACTTAAATATTAGTTGGACTGGTAAGATGTATAATGAATTTCAAAATTGGAGCGATGAAGAAAATAGATATAAAAGCACTAAGTTAAACAATTCACTTATTGAAACTGAAAATGGAATAAAAGTTGATTTTAAAAATAGAAGAGAGACTTGGGATTATATGATTGGAGAAGAAGCAGAGTTTAAAATAACTCACAGTTCAAAAGTTGATACTAAAGTTTCAAAAGATAATTATATATCTAAATTAAATAATATTATTATTCCTGTAAATGAAAGTTATAATCACTATACAACAGAAACTTTTACTTTTACAGAAGATGAAGCTATAAAAGAAAATAAAAAAATTAAAGATATTTTAGATGCACCTGAAACTATTTTCAAATCAAATGAAGAAAGATGGGATATGTATCTAGCTAAGTCTATAGTTAATCCAAATGAAAAGTACAATAAAATTGCTGTAAAATCTATCGAAACTTTAACAACTAACTGGAGAAGTAGTGCTGGAGCAATAAAACACGATGGTGTTACACCTTCTGTTAGCTATAAATGGTTTAATGGTTTCTGGGCTTGGGACTCTTGGAAACAAGTAGTAGCTACTGTACATTTTAATGAAGAGTTAGCTAAAAATAATGTAAGAACTTTATTTGATTATCAAATTCAAAAAGATGATAAAGTAAGACCTCAAGATAATGGTGCTATTATAGATGCCGTATTTTATAATGGCGATGAAGAAAGAGGTGGAGATGGAGGAAACTGGAACGAAAGAAACTCAAAACCAGCTTTAGCAACTTGGGCTGTTTGGGAAGTATATCAAGTTTCAAAAGATAAAGAGTTTTTAAAAGAGATGTATCCTAAGTTAAAAGCTTATCACGAATGGTGGTATACAAATAGAGATCACAATAAAAATGGTGTAGCTGAATATGGTGGAATGGTTCATAAATTTAATAACTCTCCAGAAGAGATAATTCTTGCTGCTGCTTGGGAAAGTGGAATGGATAATGCTACTAGATTTGATGTTGAGGGATATGGAAAAGATGATATTGGAGTAAAAGTTTTTGAAAATAAAGATAAAAATAACAAATTATTAGGATATTCAATCAACCAAGAGTCTGTTGATTTAAACTCTTTCTTGTATGCTGAAAAAATTTATTTAGCTCAAATGGCTGAAATTCTTGGAGAGCAAGAGGATAGTAAAGAGTTTTATAGTTCTGCTTCTCAATTAAAAAAATATATAAACGAGAATATGTTTGATGAAAATACTGGATATTATTACGATTTACAATTTGATGAAAAAGGTAATACAAAACTTTTGGTAAATAGAGGTAAGGGAACAGAAGGTTATATTCCTTTATGGGCAAATGTTGCTGATAAAGATAAAGCTAAAAAAGTTGTAGAAAATGTTTTAGACGAAAATGTTATGAACACTTATCTACCTTTCCCTACTGCTGCTAAAGATAACCCTAAATATAACCCAACAAAATATTGGAGAGGTCCTGTTTGGCTTGATCAAGCATATTTTGGAATTATTGGTTTAGATAACTATGGTTATAAAAAAGAAGCTAAAGAATTAACTACTAAATTATTTGATCGTTCAGAAGGACTTATGGGAGATGGAGCAATTAGAGAAAACTATAACCCTGAAACTGGTGAAGGTTTACACTGTTCAAACTTCAGTTGGTCTGCATCAATATATTATTTGTTACATAATAAATATTTTAACAACTAACACTATTTAAACTAAAATATAAAACTAAGGCAAATAAACAATTCTATTTATATGGAAAAGTTTATTTGCCTTTTTTATTTATACTATTTAACAAAAAATCAAAAATCACTATTTTTTCAGAAAATAAAAAACACTTCCTATTTCTAAGAAGTGTAATTAACAATGGTGCCTAGAAAAGGA
>JAUNAY010000199.1 GCA_030527385.1 Fusobacterium sp.
GCAATTTCACTATCTAGCGATTTTACTCCATATTTTTTTTCTATTTCTTTTCCTTTTAAAAAGTCATAAACTCTTATATCATTGATTTCTACCATAAGAGAATTAATAATTCCTTTCAGGAATGCTTCTCCCATATTTCCGCAACCAATAAATCCTACTTTTTTCATTTTTTTCTCTCCTATATAACTAAACTATTTTTGTTCCCAACTCAATCTCTTTCTCTGGTGTTAAAAGTATGCTTTTACTTGAATCTTCAGTTTCTGCACACAATAGCATACATTGTGATACTTCACCTCTCATTTTAGCAGGCTCAAGATTTACAAGAACAACTACTATTTTTCCTAACAATTCATCTTGAGTATAATAATCTACAAGACTTGTTACTGTCTGAATAGGATTTTCACGCCCTATGTCAATTTGAACTTTATATAACTTGTTCGCAGTAGCTACCTTTTCAACTTCTATTATTTTTCCTACTCTCATTTCAAGTTTTGCAAAATCTGAATATTTAATTTTTTCCATACCCTTTTCCCCCTAAAATGTTTTATTTATCTATATAGATATTAAATCTATCTGTTATTTCTTTTAATTTTTCAAATTTATCTAACACTTCCTCTTTATCCTCTACTCCAAGCTTTAATAAAAGAGCATTCAAAATAACAATCCCTGGTACAAAAGTATACGCTCTCTCTCCATTTTTAGTAGTTAATACTAAATCAGAGATATTTCCAAGAGTTGAATCTTTTTTGTCAGTTACAGTTATAACCTTATTTCCCTGCTCTTTAAAAAATTCTGTAACTTGGCAAGTAAAGTTTGTATATGGGTGAAACGAAATTGTAAATAAAAGATCATCTTTTTGAGAATAAAGAAGTTTATCAGTAAAATCTGATGCTCCCGAAATCATAAGTTCTACTCCCTCTCTAAACTCTTTAAGCATAAAGTAAAGATAGTAAGCTAAAGCATATGATCCCCTTGCTCCCAAAATATATAATTTTCTACTACTTTTTATCCATTCCACAGCTTGATCTAATGTCTTTTCAATTTCAAGTACATCTATCTCTTGTAAAAGCTCAATATTTGTATTAATAACATCTTGCAAAACATTTGTTCCACCAGACATCTCATCAATACTATTTTTTAATCCTTTCATATAAGAAGTTTCTTTTTCTACCTCTTTTTGAAATATTTTTTGAAAATCAGGGTATCCCCTAAACCCTAAATTTTTTGAAAATCTAGTTATTGTTGCTGGACTTGTATCAGTTTCCTTTGCTAATTGATTAATTGATATAAAAGATACTATACTTTGATTATATCTTATATAATCAGCAATTTTCTTAAAGCTCTTGCTAAAGCTTTCATAATTATCGTCCAAATATCCAAGTATTTTTTTCTTCATAAAACTTGTCCCTTTCTGTTAAAAATATTTAACTTAATTATAAACCATTATTCAGCTAAAAGCAAAAAGAAAATAAAATATTTTTCTATTTTATTCTTTCAAACCAATTAGTAAATCTATAAATATCCACTAATTTTTCCATAGATTCATATATCAAATAACTAGCTAATCTGCTTGTTCTACTTGCAACATCATATCTTGGATTAATCTCTGCAAAATCTAAACATACAACTTTTTTACTCTCTAACAATGCTCTTAAAATTCTTTTTCCTTTTTTAGAATCCATACCAAAAACTGTAGGAAATGATACTCCAGGAGCTGAGCCACCATCAAATACGTCCATACAAACTGTAACATAAACTATATCCATTCTTTTTATAAAAGATTTTAAAGATGAAATAGTTAACTCCTCTGGATACTCCTCTTCTAAAACTAAAACCCCTTTTTCTTCAGCATTTTTTATTAAAGATCTGCTATTTTCCAATCTTTGAAATCCTGTTATTGCATACTCTACATTTTTATCCTCATCTAATATTTTTTTAAAAGATGTTTCTGAACTCATCTTCTCACTATATGATTTTATATCTAAATGTGCATCAAAACTTATTATTCCTATTTTTTCATTTGGAAAAACTTTTCTTATTCCCTTATATGCACCATATACTATGTCGTGCCCTCCTCCTAATCCAATAGGAAAAAGTCCTCTTAAATATATATCAGCAATTTTATTAGCATATTCATCTTGTGCTTCCTCTAAAACTTTCTTATCCAAGTTTCCATACTCATATATTTTTAAATTTTTTATACTTGGTAACTCTCCTAAAGCTTTTCTAATAGCATTTGCACCCTCTGATGCTCCAGCTATCCCTCCATCTCTTAATATTCCATCTTCTGTATCATATCCAACAAAACAAACTCCACCCTTTTCTTGAGCTTCATCTATACACTTTACTGTTTGCCATAATTTTAAATCATCTTCTTCAAAGCTATCTATTTTTCCATTCCAAAGTTTTGTCATTTTAGCTCCGTTGCCAAAAATCTATAAAAATATAAAAATTTGTTTATTTCCTTCTTCACAGAATCCGATTTTGTCGTAACTACTTTCGTTTGATATGATTCTCCAAAGGCTTAAATTCGGATACAACGAATCCTACATATTAGCATTTTCTTGTTTGTGAAATTATGCCAATTTATACATAGATAAATTTATT
>JAUNAY010000200.1 GCA_030527385.1 Fusobacterium sp.
AAAAACTTACCTCTATAAAGCTCTTTCATTCTATAAGTTGCCTTATCCACAACATACAGATATATATTTTGTGCCTGTTCCTTACAATGAATAACGATATATTTTTTCTCTGCCCCTATTTTTTCATCAGCTTTTGTAATAATTCTATAATTAAACTTTGAGTTCGCCTTTATATCTTTAGTAAGGTACTTAGCAATATTATTTATTGTTTTTCTCCCACTAGTTGTGCTAATAGACGGGATTTCGTCCAATGTTTCAGATACGTATATAGTATCATTTTCACCCACGCTCTCTGGAAGCTCACAATAAACTAGCTTTTTCTCATAGTGATAATCCATTGGCAACTCTTTTGTTATAACTTTAGTAACTCCTATTTTTAATTTAGCTGGTTCATTATTCTTTTCAAAAATTGTTATTCTATTCTCATCTTTAGAAAAAGAGAGTGTAAACATTAACATCATCATCAAATAAAATAAAAATCTTTTCCAATATCTCATAGCTCTACTCTCCTTTTTTAATTTCAGGAGCATAAATATTAACTTCAATAGGCATTACTCCTACATATTTTCCCTCTAATATTTTGGCATCTATTGCCCGTCTACCAATCTTTCTTTTGTCCACAACTGCATAAAACTCAACCTGTTTTGTCTTTCTGTCTATTACAATTTTTTTGTCTTTTTCATCGGCTAAGTTAAATTTTTCAACCTGTATAGGAGTCTTACCATTTGTCATAACCCCTTTTTCTACAAATACAAATTCAACAACCTTACCGTAGTCCTCCTCTTCAGCCTCTATTTGAAGCACACCTTTTCCAATTACTGCCTCCCTCATATCAGTGCTATTAATCTCTTGAAATGTTAGGTGTTTAAATACTTTTACCTCTATCTTTGAGTAACTAGCAACACTCATAATTAGAAATATTGCCACTAATTTTAATAATTTCATAATCTCCCCCCTAGTTGTGAGTTTCCACATTGATATATACTACTTTTTCGTGGTATCCCTCTTTAGAGATATTTTTTCCTTGAATTACCACTTTATTGCCTGTAAGTATCTTAGAATCTACTTTGTCATTTGAGTATATATATGTGTCCGTCTTGCCGTCTTTGTCTATATCGATCTCTGTTTCTGTATAACCGATCTTATATGTCTTGTCCTTATCTGGCATCTTGTTAAACTCAATCTCGAAAGGTACCTCAATCTCTTGATCATCAATTACCATAGCCTGAATTTCAACATCAGATATAATCTCAAGTGGCACTACAATCTCTGTTTTCATACCCATAAACACTGTCTTTGTCTCTATTGGCACTCTTTCAGCATTTTGTGGCACGGCTGGAAGCATAGGCACCATAGGTATAACTGGCTTCTCCTCTGCTCCTGCAACATTTACTCCAATCATTAAGATAAACAATATTTTAATCAAATTTTTCATATTATTCTCCTTTGCTTAGGACAAAATCGTGTTGATTTTCTCCTCTATTTTCATCAGTGTAATTTAGTTGAACTTTTTCTACTTTAGTGTCTATATTATAATCCTCTCCTCTGTACTCTATCTCAAATGTGTATTCATCTGGAAGAATGTCAAATATATAAAAACTTCCATTGCTATCTGGATACACAGTTTCAGAGTATTTTCCAGATTTATCTTTAATGTTTATTACTAAATCACTAACTATATTTTCTTTGTCATAATCTGACACATCTGCTATATCTACATTTCCACTAAATGAAATCATAGGTTTTACTGGAATTAAGGCAAGTATATCTGTGCTTCCACTACCTCTTACTTTGATAAGATTTAGGTCGCTTCTATATGTTGGACGTTTGCAAGATGTCTCTAACTCATACTCTACAAAGCTAGTTACTCCATAGATATATGCCTCTCCATTTTCATCGGTAGTTGTTTGCTCCTCACCTAGCTTAATATCTACATTTGAAACTCTTTCCTCACCCTCGTCCATCTTATTGTTGTTGTTTCCGTCTAGGAATGCCACAACTTTTAGATTTGTACTATCCAGGTTATTCATATTTACAGTAGGTTTTTTAAGATTAATAACTCTGTCTATTCCTATAAATGCACTTTTCTTATCATCTTTAGCCCAGTATGCTCCCATCTCTAGCCAGTTTTGAAGCTTGATAGTAAAGTCTATAACAAGTCTTGTGTCCTCCTCTGGTGTATATCTAACACCCATTGAATAATCTAACACATCACTCCAAGTTTTATTAGTAATTGTTAGCTCTCCACTATAATCTCCATTTTCGTCCCAATCATTTTCAACTTTTGCAATAACGTGTTTAAATCCTGTATAATAGATGTCCACACCTTGAGTAACTTCATCTTCTTTGTTTTGTTCCACCTCATATGTGAACAAAAGGTCATTTAATGAATAACTTACCTCTGCACCATAATTATAATCATTTTCGCTCTCTTTATCGTGATATTTTATATTTTCATACTCATAATTAAGTGTCAACCAATCTGTAATATCATAATCAAGCTCTAAGTTTTGCTCTCTTTTTGAATCATAATATTTACCATTTTCGTAATGTTCATAATTGATAGTTAAATCCTTGATTGTTGTATCTATCAT
>JAUNAY010000201.1 GCA_030527385.1 Fusobacterium sp.
TTTTTATACTCTTCTAAAATTTTAAATAACTCCAATGAAAAAATCACTGGAGTTACTTGAAAATTTATTTATTTTTTTACCAACACCATTTGACAAAGAGCCATTATTACTTCTTTATTTTCTTAAAATTTAAAAAACCACTCTTTCTAAAAGAGTGGTGTAATTTTTTTATTGGTGGAGATAAGCGGGATCGAACCGCTGACCTACGCAGTGCAAGTGCGTCGCTCTCCCAAACTGAGCTATATCCCCATAGACAAAATTAATGATATCATAAGAGATATAATTTTGTCAAGATATATTTTATTTTTCTTAAAATTAGTCATTTAATTTAAGTACAGAAACAAATGCTTCTTGAGGAATTTCAACATTTCCTATACTCTTCATTCTTTTCTTTCCTTCTTTTTGTTTTTCAAGAAGTTTTTTCTTTCTTGTGATGTCTCCACCATAACATTTAGCTATAACGTTCTTTCTAAATGCTTTTATTGTTTCTCTAGCAATAATTTTTGATCCTAATGCTGCTTGAATAGGAATTTCAAACTGTTGTCTAGGAATTACATCTTTTAATTTTTCACAAATTGCTCTACCTCTTGAATAAGCTCCATCTTTATGAGCGATAAATGAGAAAGCATCAACAGGTTTACCAGAAACTAAAATATCAACTTTTACAAGATCAGATTCTTTATATCCTACAAGTTCATATTCAAATGAAGCATATCCTTTAGTTCTTGATTTTAATTTATCATAGAAATCTATAACTATTTCAGCAAGTGGAAGTTCATAAGTTAAAAGTGATCTAGTATCATCTATATAGTCCATACCTATGAAAATACCTCTTTTTTCTTGGCAAAGTTCCATAACATTTCCAACATATTCTTTTGGCACAATTACTTTACCTCTAATAAATGGTTCTTCAACTGATAATCTACCTTTACCTGCATCTGGGAATTCACAAGGGTTGTCAATTATAAGGACATCTCCTCTATCCATATTAACTTTATATTCAACAGATGGAGTAGTAGAAATTAAGTCTATATTATACTCTCTTCTAAGTCTTTCAACTATAATCTCCATATGAAGAAGTCCTAAGAACCCACATCTAAATCCAAAACCTAGAGCTAGAGATGTTTCAGGAACATAAGTAAGAGAAGCATCGTTAAGTTGTAATTTTTCAAGTGCATCTCTTAAATCTTCATAATCATCAGTAAATAGTGGATAGATTCCAGCAAATACCATTGATTGAGCAGGTTTAAATCCAGCTAATGGGAAAATACAAGGTTCTTTTGCATTTGTGATTGTATCTCCTACTCTTGTATCGTGAATTGTTTTAACCCCAGTGATAATATAACCAACTGACCCTGATGTTAAAGCATCTTTTGGCTTCATTGTAGGAGAGAACACTCCAACTTCTAATACATCAAACTCTTTTTCAGTAGACCAAATTTTAATTCTATCTCCTTTTTTAAGAGTTCCATCTAATATTTTTACATAAGTGATAACTCCTCTATAATCATCAAACTTTGAGTCAAAAATTAAAGCTTTTAGTGGAGCTTCTTCATCATAAGCAGGAGCAGGAATTTTTTTAACAACCGCTTCAAGTAAATCCTCTATTCCTAACCCTGTTTTTCCTGAACACATAACAGCATCGTCAGCAGGAAGCCCAATTATATCTTCAATTTCATTTTTTACCTTATCTGGATCAGCAGCAGGCAGATCAATCTTATTAATAACTGGCACAACTTCAAGATCATTTTCAATAGCAAGGTATACATTTGCAAGTGTTTGTGCCTCTACTCCTTGAGCAGCATCTACTACAAGCAATGCTCCTTCACAAGCAGCAAGTGATCTTGACACTTCATATATAAAGTCTACGTGCCCTGGAGTATCAATTAAGTTTAATTCATATTCTATTCCATCTTTAGCTGTATAATACAGAGTAACAGCTTGAGCTTTTATAGTTATCCCTTTTTCTCTTTCTAGATCCATAGAGTCAAGAAGTTGTTCTTTCATCTCTCTTTTAGCAACAGTTCCTGTAAATTCTAACAGTCTATCTGCTATTGTAGATTTTCCGTGATCTATATGAGCAATAATCGAAAAGTTTCTTTTGTGCTTTTGCAACATAGGTTCCCTCCTAAATCATTTTATACTTTACACAATATTATAAAAGAATTTCCAAATCTTGTAAATACAAATTTATATGTAATGATAAAAATTTATAATTAAAAAGCTCTCTTTTTAGAGAGCTACTGAATAAGTTTATCTTTAGAATTATAGCATTTAAGTTAGAAAAAGTCAATATATACACTATTTGCAAAGAATAGAAGTTCTATTTTTTATCATATTCATCAATAAATACTTTTAGTTTTTTCTTAATTCTTTGAATAGTATTATCTACTGATTTTAATTCTCTGCCCGTTTTTTTAGCTATCTCTGTATATGACATCTCACAAAGCATATACTCAAATATCTCATTTTCCATCTTACTTAAATGAGTTTTTAAATATCTGTTTAAATAACGAATTTTTTCTTTGCTCAAATAAATCTCTTCAGGGTTATAAAAACTAAATGAACGATTTTCATAGATAAAAG
>JAUNAY010000202.1 GCA_030527385.1 Fusobacterium sp.
CTAGATTTATTTTAGCTTTAAAAAAATAATTAATCCCCTCCATAAAAAAATTATAAATATAATAAATGTTATAATATATATATATATATATATTAAATAATAGTTGAAATAAAAATATAAAAATTATATAATTTAATTAATGAAAAACAAATAATTTTTTTATGGAGGGGATTAATTATTTTTTTAAAGCTAAAATAAATCTAGCTATATTTTCACTTACTCTTTCTAAATTTTTTTCACCATTTTTTAAAGCTGTTTCTAAGCTTTGTACTCCAGGAAGTATTGAAAAGATAGCATCAAAACCATAATCATATAATATTTCTATATCCTCTCCAACATTTCCAGCCACTGCTATCACAGGAATATCATATTTTTTTGCTGTTTTAGCTACTCCATATGGAGTTTTTCCAAAACGAGTTTGAGCATCTATGCTTCCCTCTCCAGTTATAACTAGTGTTGCATCTTTTAATTTTTCTTCAAGATGACTATACTCTATAACTATTTCTATCCCTTTTTTTAATTCAGCAGATAAAAAAGCCATAAGTCCAGCACCTAGACCACCTGCTGCCCCTGCTCCTGCCACATTTTCAACATCTACATTCAAATCTTTTCTAATAACTTGAGCAAAATGTTTTAAATTATTATCTAATATTTTTATAGTTTCATCTGTTCCACCTTTTTGACGTCCAAATATATATGAAGCTCCTTTTTCTCCTGTCAATGGGTTATCTACATCACAAGCCACTATAATTTTTACATTTTGTAATCTTTTATCTAAATTTGATAAATCTATTTTTTCTAATTTAGATAGTTCCCCACCACCAAAACCTATTTGCTTATTCTCTTTATCTAAAAGTTTTCCTCCAAGAGCTTGAATCATTCCAGCACCACCATCATTAGTAGCACTTCCACCTATTCCAATTAAAATAGTTGAAACTTTTAAATCTAAAGCCTTTTTTATAAGTTCTCCTGTTCCAAAAGTTGTAGTTATCATTGGATTTCTCTTTTCTCTTGAAATAAGTTCAAGTCCACTAGCACTTGCCATTTCAAGTATAGCTGTCTTTCCATCTCCTAATATTCCCAACTTTGAACTAATTTTTTCTCCTAAAGGATTAGTAACTTCTACACAATATATTTTACCATTTGTTGCATCTACCAAAGATTGAGTTGTTCCCTCTCCACCATCTGCCATTGGCACTTTTTCGAATTTTACATCTTTCAAAACTTTTTTTAATCCTCTTTCTATTGCCTCACAAGCCACTTTTCCACTCATACTCTCTTTAAAAGAATCTGGTGCTATTACTATTTTCATTTTTACTTCCTCCTAATAAAACACACCATAAATTATAGTAGAAACTACTGTTAGTGTTAATCCTACCAATGATTCAAATGGAATTAATGATAATCTCTCTTTCATACTCATACTTACACTACCACCTGTTGCGTGAAAGAAACTACCGTGTGGTAAGTGATCTAATACAGTTGCTCCACTATGTATCATAGCTGCTGAATTTATAGCTGGAACTCCTAACTCTAAAAGAGTACTTCCAAAAACTTGACTTCCCACAGCTGTTCCAGAAGTAGTTGAAGCTGTAGCTCCTGACATCAATATTCCAGCCAATGGTGCCAATAAAAACGCTGGTGCTCCTGTCGAAGTAAGAAAATCTGTCAATACTGTTTTTAAAGCTGAATTTGCAATAATTCCAGATATTGTTCCTGTTCCTAATAACAAAACTGCTACCCCAGTCATTTTTCCTAACCCAAACACACAATAATTATTGAAATTTTTAATTTTTCCCATAGCAAGACAACCTATAACTCCTCCTACTGGCAACGCAATTAATGGATCTATTACTATTCCAAATAAAGGTCTCAATGCAAGAATTATAATTGCCACTAATGGACCAACTATAGCTGCTAAAAAATTAGGTTTATCTTTTGTTGATTTTTCATCTATGTCCACTAACTCTATCTTACTTCCTTTAGTTGATAGTAATTTTGCTATTAAAATAGAAACTATTATTCCAAAAATTGCTGGTATTACCCCTGCTAACATAACTGAAGTAAGAGGCACTTTAAATGTATCTGCTGCTGCTATTGCATTTGGATTTGGAGAGATAATATTTCCTGATTTTCCTCCACCTATCATTGCTATTAATACTCCTGTACGTGAAATATTTGTTTTTTTTGCAATTGCCATAGCTATTGGTGCAACTGTAATTACTGCTACATCTATAAATACTCCTACCATAGTAAGAATAGTTGTTGATATTACTATTGCTATTATTGCTTTTGATTCTCCTAATTTCTCAACAATTGTTTCTGCTATTTTACTAGCTGCTCCTGTTTCTATCAAAACACCTGCTAATATTCCAGCTGTTAAAATCCTTAAAATTGCTGGTATCATTCCCTGTGCTCCTGATATCATAAGAGATACTGTCTGTCCTATGTCAGCTCCTCCCACAAGTCCTCCTATTATAGATCCCAATATTAAAGAATATGCTGGATTTATCTTTCTCATTATTAAAATTATAGCCACCACAAGTCCAACTACTGCACCTAAAGCCGTTATTGTTA
>JAUNAY010000203.1:0-1183 GCA_030527385.1 Fusobacterium sp.
ATAAAAGGTTATACTGAAGAAACTTATATTCAGGCAATTTTGATATTAAAAAAATATGAGTATATTTTAAATACTTTAAACTTTAGTTTTAGTATGAATTATTTAAAAATGAAAATACTAATAATATTGTATAAAATATCTCCTAAGTTGCTAATGTTTATTTTGAAAAACATATTATATAGAAATTAAAATAGTACGATAATTTAAAAATTATTAATATTGTATAAGGGAGCATTCCTGTATAATAAAAAAATAGTAACAAAAAAAGATACCTCAATGTAAAATTAAAGTAGCTAAAACTTTAAAAATATCTACAAGGAGGTATCCAAATGAATTGTAACCAAAATTTTAAAATTAGTCAAGTAACAGAGGAAACCTTAATACTTGGAATTGATGTAGGTAGTTCTACACATTATGTAAGAGCATTTGATTGGAGAGGGTTAGAACTTTCCAAAGTATTCAAATTTAAAAATTCTTTTGAAGGATTTCAGAATTTTGTTTTATGGGCTAAGGATCTCTGCTGTAAAAATAATAAGAGTAAAATAATCACAGGATTAGAACCTACAGGACATTACTGGTTTTCTTTAGGCGAGTGTTTAAAAGAGAATAATATAACTATTGCAATAGTTAATCCTTATCATGTTAAACAAAGTAAGGAACTAGATGATAATATACAAACTAAAAATGATTCAAAAGATCCTAAAGTAATTGCTAAATTAGTAATTGATGGGAGGTATAGTTTTCCATATATTCCTGAAGGAGTTTATGGAGAATTAAGAACAGCTGATAAATTAAAAGATGATATAACAAAACAAATAATTTCAATTAAAAACAAAATTCATAGATGGTTAAGTATATATTTTCCTGAATATGAAAAAATATATTCTTCAATAGATTCTAAAAGTGGTTTCTTAATTTTAAAAGAAACTCCTTTACCAAAAGATATTGTAGAATTAGGCAGTGAAGGAATAGTTAAGCGTTGGAAACAAGCTAAACTTAGAGCAGTTGGTTTGGATAAAGCGAAAAAACTGGAGGAAGCTGCTAAAAAAAGTATCGGGTGTAAAAATATAACTTCATCAGCTAAACTTGAAATAAAACTTTTAATTGGAGATTATGAATATAAGCAAAAACAACTGGAATTAATAATAGAAGAATTAAATAGATTATGTGAAGAAATTCCAAA
>JAUNAY010000203.1:1193-2529 GCA_030527385.1 Fusobacterium sp.
AATAAAAGAAATCGCAAAAATAAAAGGAATTGGAATGGCAACAGCCATATCTTTTGTCGCTGAAGTAGGAGATATAAGACGTTTTAAATCTGCTAAACAAGTGCAGAAATATGCAGGTTTGGCTCTTAAAGAAAATAGTTCAGGTAAACATAAAAGTTTAACCAAAATAAGTAAAAGAGGTAGAAAAAAATTAAGAACTATTTTGTTTAGAACAGCTATTCCATTAATTGGCTTAAATGAAAAATTTTCATCAATATATAATTACTATATAGAGCGTAAAGATAATCCTTTAAAGAAAAAACAAGCACTTACAGCTATTTGCTGTAAAATGATTAGAATATTTTTCACAATCTTATCAAAAGGAATTAAATATGATGAAAGCAAGATGTTACAGGATATAAAAAGACCTGTGGCGGCTTAAATAAGCTAAAAATATTAAATTTAAGGTAAACGTCCATTGAAAAATGCTTAGATTTAAAATAAATATAAAAAACAAATAAGAGCAGAAGTCAATATTTTATCCATTAGAGTAAGAACTCAGCAAGGGAGCAAAAAGACACTCAAATTATGGAGATGCAGAACGAAGGAATTTAGGTCAAAGAACCTGATAGATATGGGAGGTTTGTATCCATAAAAAACTTTGAGAAAATATGCCTTTATAAAAAAAGTGAGAAGACGTTTCATTTTGTTATGCAAAAATTTAAAATAAAAGGCAATAATCTTCATAATTAAGCGATTATTTGTGAAAAATAAAGAAAATTTAAGTATGAAAACATTGAGTTTATCTTAATAAAAAAATTGACAAATAGGGAGGATGATATGTGTGCTATATAAAATTTTTAAAACCTGTATAGGTCATGTCTATGTGACAAATGGAAAATCAACAATAGAAATAGTGTTGAATGAATTAGCAAAAGAAGATTCAGCAGAAATAAGAAGAAAAATTTATCTTAGTGAATCAGAAAGGAGCAAGTCATATGAAGATTTAAATAACGAAGAAACAAATAGAATGTTATATATATTGGAAAAAATTCAGTACGCGTTAACAGTAGATATGAATGATGTTTTGTTTTCAAGAAGATACCAATTATATAATTATTATAACCTATCTGTTTTTGATTCGGCAGATAGATTACAAACGTTACAATTAATTAACGAAGTGTTATATGATGCTAGAAATATAGAAAGAGTTCATTTTGAGCCAATTGCTATAGATGAAAAAAATATAGAAGAAATTAAATCAATGTTAAGAAGTGGTCCAATTAGCGTTATGAGTAAATTGCCATCAACATTGAAAAATCATATAGAGATAAAAAAAGAGTTTGTTAGTCAAGCA
>JAUNAY010000204.1 GCA_030527385.1 Fusobacterium sp.
ATAAGTTTTAAAAATACTAATTTATTAAAAAAATATAATTTTCTTATATTATAACTTTTCTTAGAATTAGTTACAAGAATAATTTTTTAATTTTTAACTTTAATTCCTCTTTTTCTATATTATTATTTTCAGATTGCAGAGCAAACTTATTAACAAAAATTTCTTTTACAACACTTGGTTTACCACCAAGCACAACTATTTTCTCTCCTAAACTTATAGCTGTATCTATATCGTGAGTTATAAGTATAATTGTTTTTTTCTCACTTTTTTGTAGTTTTATAAGATCTTTTATTATCTCATCTTTTATCTTTAAATCTAAAAATTCAAACGGCTCGTCCATAAACATATATTTTGAGGGAAAAGCAAAAGCACGTGCAATCCCGACTCTTCTTTTCATTCCACCACTTAACATATTTGGAAAAACCTGCTCATTTCCATCAAGATTAACCATCTTTAAATATTTTTTTATTATGCTGTCAATCTCTGAATTTGGAACTTTGCCTTTTAATACAAATTTTAGATTGTTATAGACAGTTTTCCAAGGTATCAAGCTATCATCTTGAAAAACATATGAAATTCCTTTTTCATACTCTCTTTCAAAAACTACCTCTCCACTATAATCCCTAATTTTTCCAGCTATAATATTTAAAAGTGTAGATTTTCCACACCCAGACTCCCCTAAAATAGCCGTAACTTTTTTCTCCTCTATCTCTATATCAATACCACCAAGAACTTTTTTATCTCCAAAATTTTTTACTATATTTTTTAGTTGCACTACTGCTTCCTCCAGCTGTTTAATCTTCTGTTTAAACATTTTATACAAATTTCAGCAACAAAATTTATAAAAATAATTATAATTATCCAAGCAAATATATTTGCACTCTCCAAATAAATTTTCCCCATAAATATCTCTCCACCTATTGAAAGAGAATCTTGTGCCAAAACTTCTCCAGCAATTATAACTTTTAGAACAAGTCCAGTTATAGCTGAGAGCGTAGAGGCTAGAAAAAAATATACTGCTGGTAAGTATATATCTTTAAAAATTAGAAATTTAGAGACTTTATATATATTTGCCATCTTTATCAAATCTTTATCTATTGAATCAATTCCACCTAAAATATTTTCATATATAATAGGTAAAACTATCATTGTCCCAGCAAAAAATGGAACAAATTCAACTTTGCTCCATATTAAGACTAAAATTATAACAGCTATTGTAGGTATTGATTTAATAAGATTTATAAATGGAAAAAATATCAAATAACACAGTTTGTATCTATATGATAAAACTCCCAACACACTTCCTAAAAATAGAGAAACCAAAAGAGTTACAACAGATTTTTTTAAGGTATTAAAAAGAATAACTAAAAAGTTTTCATTTTTTATAATCTCTACCAAAGAGTAAAAAATATCTATAATATTTGGAAAAATCATTGAATTACCAACAAGTTTTGCAACCATTTCCCAAATTACAACAAAAATTATGGGTGATAAAAAGAGATAATTATTCTGTTTGGAATATCTTTTCATCTGGAACTTTTCCTCCAATAGCTTTTTTATTGTTTTCAGCTATCTCCTTAAAATAGATCATATATTCAGATTTGCCCTCTGCTCCTGTCGTAAAATCAAAATTAGCTTTTTTAACAGCTTTGTCTATAATATCTTTAGGAACTGTTACATTTGCTTTTGTAATATAATCTAGCTTCTTAGAGCTATCACTTTCTATAAAACTTATACTATCTTTAAGATTTTCTATAAATTTAGCTAAAAATTCTGGATTTTCTTTTAATACAGCTTCAGAAACTACAAGTGTAGATTGTGGATAACCCTTTTTTGTATTAAAAATATTTTTCCATTCGTTATTAAGCTCTATATCAGCATTGCTCTTTTTATCTTTAGCAAGAATCTTGCTTGCAACTGGTTCTGCAATAACTATAATATCCTTTTTACCAGCTAAATAAAGAGGTGCCAACTCATTTCCTCCACTTAGATACTCTATTTTTATATCTTTTTTCAAATCTAAACCATTTTTCTTTAAAAGAGTTTGAAAAATAATATCTGGAGTTAGTCCTTTCCCTATTGTAGTTACCTCTTTTCCTTTTAAATATTTTAAAGAATCAAGATTTTCTCTACTTATAACATAGAAAGATCCCCAACCAACTGTACCTGCAATCTTATAACCTAAACCTTTATTATATAGCTGTCCAGCAAGATTTGAGGGAACAATAGCCAAATCTGCCTCTTTTTTCATAAGTGTCATAACCAATGTTTCAGATAGCTTTTCTATTTTATAATCAACTTCAACACCGTCAATTTCAGGTTTTTCATTAATCATTTTAACCAAACTTAGAGCTGGAAGTCCATCTGGAGCCACAACCTTAATCTTATCTTTACAATAAGCATTTAGCCCCATAAATATCATCATCAAAAAACAAATAAATCTATTTTTCATTTCAATGCCCTCTTAATTATTAACTTTTAATATCTTATTTTTTTAATCTATTTTCTCTTTCTTTTAT
>JAUNAY010000205.1 GCA_030527385.1 Fusobacterium sp.
ATATAAACTATTAAATAAACAAATAAGATTTTTAAGATATTTTTATATGAGATTTTTTTCATAATTTCATAATTACCTCCTTGTGAAATATCTTTTATTTTCTCATATAAAAATTAAAATTTAGTTAAAATTTTTTATTATAATATAAAATAGTCCTATATGTCATTCCATATAAGACTATCTTAATATAATTAAAAACTAAATCCTTCATATGTAGAAAAAGCCAGTTTATAAAGTGAAACAAGTATATCATCATCTATAAGTCTTAACTCTTCTAACACCTTATCTTTTTCAATATTTAACTCTTTCTCTTTTTGTAATATTTTTTTTATTGTTATTGGTAATTGAAAACATAATTTTTTAAAAGCTTCTTTATCTCCAGTAACAATCTCATAAAATTTGTCTATTGAAATTCTCCTTAAACTTTCACAAGGTTGCTGTTTAATTTTATCTATTGTAATTACCCAAGGAATATTTTGAGATTTTTTCGCAATAACTTCAACTAATGCACAAATACTTTTATCTCTATCTTTTGAAGTTAAAAGATGATTTTGCATTTTCATATATGTTTTAGCTGAAGAAGAACTATTCATAGTATTATGCTTATTTTTCATTTCTATATAATAATTATTTTCTTCTCCTAAAAAAATCACATCCCAGCCCTCTTTAGGTACTTTACAATTTTTTAAATATTTAAAAAGATTTTGATGAAAATAACCAATGATATTACTATTTGATTTATCTCTTTGTCTTTGAATTTCAAACTTTATAATTTCTTCAAAATTTTTATTGTATACCTCTTTATCAAATAAAAGCTTTATAGGATCTATAATATTAGAGTTAAATTTTTTTAAATCAATTGCTTTCAAAGTATCTTTATACTCTTTTATTGTATTTTTTACGTGCAAATCAAAATCTTCTTCCTTTATAAAATCTAAATAATAACTATTTTCATACAATTAAACTTCCTCCCTTAAAGCTATTAAGATATTTTTACCTACCTCTTTAGCTAAATTACAAGGTACTGCATTACCAATTTGTTTATATTTAGAAGCTATACTTCCTCTAAATTCCCAGTTATCAGGAAAACTTTGTATTCTTGCACTTTCTCTCACATTAAAAGGTCTAACTTCTACTGGATGACATCTATCAGTTTGTTTCATTTGAGGAGTTGTTAATATAGTAAGAGATGGTTCATCTAAGCTTAATCTTCTTAGTATTCCTGTTCGTCCTCCTCCCATATCCCAACAACTTTTCATATAAGCTTTTGCAATAACAGGATCTATATCTTTCCAATATCCACCAGGAGGTACAAGTTGAAAAATTTTTTCTTTTTCAGCAGAATATCTAGCTCCTTCACTTTCCGGAACATCTTTTAAAATATCTCTTAATACCAACTTTTTATCATTTTTTTTAGGAAACTCAAAATGAATTATATTTTCCAAATCTTTTCTTATTCCAATTACTATTAGTCTTTCTCTTTTTTGTGCTACCCCATAATCTACTGCGTTTAAAACTTGATATTGAATAGAATAATTTTGCTCTTCAAAAATATCAGTTATAATTTTAAATGTTCTACCTTTATCGTGACTTAATAACCCTTTAACATTTTCAAATAAAAACATTTTTGGCTGTAATTTATTTAAAAATGTAGCGTAATGATAAAACATTGTTCCTCTTGTGTCTTCTAACCCTAATTTTTTTCCAGCATAACTAAAACTTTGACAAGGAGCACCCCCAGACAATAGGTCTAATTCATATTTTTTTATTTTAAATTCTTTTTCTAAATCTCTTTGAGCTACTTTTTCTATATCTTCACAAATGACATTCCATTGAGGACGATTAAATTGCAATGTTTCAGATGCTGATTTATCTATTTCTACCAATCCAATATGACTAAAACCAGCCTGTTCCAATCCCAAAGCTAATCCCCCAGCTCCAGCAAAAAGTTCTATACTTGTAAATTTTTTTCCCAATAAATTTGCTCCTTTCATATATCATTAATAATTTATTACGCTTTTACAACTTATAATTTTATCATAAAATTTATAAAAAATCAAAATATATAATTTATTTTAAACTTAGTAAATTGGAGCTTTCTTTAAAATTTTTTACTATAATTTAGGTATAGTTAAAATAACCGTTGTCCCTATATTCAACTCACTTTCAATATTGATGTCGATATTTAAAGTGTCAGTTATCTTTCTCACTATTGAAAGTCCAAGTCCGTGGCTATTTATCTCTCTACTTCTAGCTTTATCAACTCTAAAAAATTTATCATATATATATTGTAAATTTTCTTTGCTAATTCCCTCGCCTTTATCTTTTATCTCAATAACCACATTTTTTCTCTCTATAATATTAATATCAATATCATTTTTTCTTCCATATTTTATAGCATTTTCTATTAAATTTAACAAAAGTTGTTTTATTAAGTTGTAATCTGATACAATCTCAACCTCTGCTCCCTCAAAATTTATCTTTTGAT
>JAUNAY010000206.1 GCA_030527385.1 Fusobacterium sp.
ATTTCTAAGGAAATTATAAATTGACTTTATATAAAAATTTTTTAATATTTTATATGAAAATAGACAAAAATAAGTAGAAAAGTAAAATAATCTTAAATTTTTGTAAGCGAAAAAAACTGATATTAGAATCAGTTTAATAAGAGTATTCTTTATAGCGAATGGAGCCAGTACGGCTACTAAAATATGTTATTTCTTTAATTCTCATTTTGACATGACATTTAAAGCAATAAAAAGGATTTACTTGAAAAGTATCCCAAGTTTCAACTTGATAAAATGTACTTTTAGAATATTTAGATACATATTTTCTCATAGTTTCCATAATATTTTTGATTTCTTTATTTACATTTCTTGAATAAATTCCAAAACGTTTAATCATTTTAAAATGTTTAGGTGGAATATGAATAATTAATTTTGAAAGAAAAGTTTCAATATCTAGTGTTAGTTCTACTTTTTCTTTATTGTTAGCAAGATCTTCGTAATAGAAAGTGACATTTCCATCAGAATAATCAATAATTTTATATTCAGCGATAGGAGCCCTAGATAAGTATCTACCAATATATTTAATAGCTTTAATATTATTATTTAAATCATTTTTAGCTACATCAAAAAAGAATCTTGTATTTTTATGATAAAGTTGAGAAGCAATACGATAAGCTTTTTTCTTTATTTTTTCATTTTCATAATTACCATTTTTAACAATATCAATAACTAATTTTTTCCATTGTCCAACAATAGAATTAATATGAAAATATTTTTTTTCGAGATATTTGTGATTTTTATTAAATCCACCTAAAGTAACAATAGCATGGATATGTGGATTCCATTTGAGGTCACGTCCAAAGGTATGAATAACAGTAATTAAACCATAATGTAAAATATCAGAGTTAGTAAAATATTTTTTAGAATACTTACCAATTTTGTGAACTCTTTCATTTTTGCGTTTAGTATTATGAAATTGATATTGAAAAATATCATTGATAGCATATGTAAGTTTAGTTAAAAGATTTCTATCATAAAAGAAAAATTCTCTAAGTTCTTTAGGTATAGTAAAAAGAACCGCCCTATGTTTAACATCAATAAGGGAAGAAGCAGTTTTTTCAGCCCAAATAGCAGAATATTTTTTACCGCAAGAAGGACAAAGTCTGGATTTACAAGTAACTTTAAATTTATGAGTCGCTTTACAAATAGGACATTCATAAATAGCAAAACATTTTTCAAGGGAACAAGCTTGAAATTTTTGAATAGTTTCAGAAATGTTATCAAAATACTCATCATTAAAATATTTTTTGATTTTTTGAAGTAAATTTGATATATTAATGTTAGAGAATATGTGTTTTAATTGCATGTATGTCTCCTTTGTATAAATTGTTGTGGTGACTATATTATACAAAAAAGAGAGCTGAGTAAAACATTTTTTTTAAAAAATGTTACTCAGCTTTTTTTATTTTTTGTTTTTTGATATAATAAATATGGTCGTGTTTTTTCTATGTTGGCGCGTAGATTAAATATGATAACTTATTAGTATAAAGGAGGTGTTATCTCGTGTTCCGTTACATTTGGACAGAGATAATACTTCCAGCAATTCAATTAGCAATGATTGGATTCCTTGTAAGAACTTTCGATAAAGGTATTCAAGAATGCTTTGATTTTGCTTGGGAGTTTATCCAACAATGGTTAGGTAGATAAGTTGGATAAGCCATAATAGAGATTAATTGTTAAGTAATCCACCTTGTTACATTCCGAACCAAGAAGTTAAGTCTTAACAAACTGAAAATACTATTCTTATGGGAAAATAAGTTTCTTTAAGCTATCTAACCACCTTATTGTTTTTTTTATTATATAACGTTTGATTTATATTGACTATTTTATCAATATTTTAATCATTCCAATATCCTCTGTTAATTTATCTTCTAAAGCTATACCTACAATATATGGATTTAAATAATCTACTGTTGCACCAATACCTGGTAAATTACTTAAACCTATATATTGACCTTTATAAACTTTTCCTATTACCTTACATTTTACTCTACCAGCTAATCCAACTGGGATAAATTCATTTAAGTTTTCTTCAAAAGAAGTGTTCTTTCCTCCAATTAAATGAGCGAATGAATCAGAATGAACTCCTACCACAACAAAATTATCTGTTGAAGCTTTTACATATTGCTCTTTATCAGATGAACAATCTAAGGCAATAATATCACCAACTTCTGTTTCTTCTCCTCTTTCGAAGAACTCAGCATAGTCATTCCACACAGCATTATATACTCTGTTAGCTCTCAAATCACCGTTAACAGTAACAGATCCGTGAACTGTTCCTCCGTTAGTGTGTAAATAAGGATGTCCGTGAGCATCGGCTTTTCCGTTCCATCTATTTTTTTCACCGTCAGAAACAAATCTATTATTTGAATCTTGTGTAATATGCGTAGCTAAATGAGAATGTAGTCTTGAAGCATAATCTCCAGCTGGTTGTGCACCTATATTAG
>JAUNAY010000207.1 GCA_030527385.1 Fusobacterium sp.
TGAAAAAGATAAATTTAGATAAAATTATAAAAGCTCTTGAAAGCAATGAACCTCAAGTTAGATTAACAGATGAAGAGATTAAAAAAGCTTATAAACCATTGGAAAAAATGTTAGAACTTGCCAAATAATAGGAGAAGAAAATGAATAAAAAATATGATGTAATTATAGCAGGAACAGGGGCAGGTGGTTGCTTTACAGCACTTCATCTACCAGAAAATATGGATATTCTTATGATAACAAAATCTGATTTAGAAGAGAGTGATTCTTTCTTAGCACAAGGTGGAATATGTGTTTTAAGAGATGAAAATGATTTTGACAGTTTCTTTGAAGATACTCTAAAAGCTGGACATTATAAAAATAAAAAAGAGTCTGTAGAAATAATGATAAATTCATCAAGGAACACTATTAATCAATTAATAGATTATGGTGTTGATTTTGCAAATAAAGACGGAGAGTTGTTATATACAAGAGAGGGGGCTCACTCTAAACCACGTATTGCATATCACGACGATATAACAGGAAAAGAGATCACACAAAAACTTCTTGCTCAAGTTTTAAAAAGAAAAAATATAACACTTTTAACTAATACTACTCTTTTAGACATAATAAGTGATAATAATAGATGTGTTGGTGCAATTATTGAAAGTGATGATAAAAAAGTACAGGCTGTTTATTGTAAAAATTTGGTTTTAGCTACTGGAGGAGTTGGGGGAGTTTATGATCATTCAACTAATTTCCCTCATCTTACAGGAGATGCCCTTGCAATAGCTAAAGAACACAATGTAAAATTAAAAGATATTAGCTATGTTCAAATTCACCCAACAACTTTATTTACAAATGAAGTTGGTAGAAGCTTTTTAATTTCTGAATCTGTAAGGGGAGAAGGGGCATTGTTATATGACAAAAACTATGAACGTTTTACAGATGAACTTATCCCTAGAGATAGACTTACTTGTGCGATAAGAAAGCAAATGGCTAAAGATAAAACTGAATTTGTATGGTTAGATATGCGTCCAATTATTGCTAAAGGTATAGATATTACAAAAAGATTTCCTAATATTGTAAAAAAATGTAGAGAGGTAGGATATGATCCAGAAAAAGAGTGTATCCCAGTAGTCCCTGCCCAACACTATTTTATGGGAGGAATAGATGTTGACTCAAATAGCAAAACATCTATGGATAATCTTTACGCTGTTGGGGAAACAAGTTGCAACGGAGTTCACGGAGCCAATCGTCTTGCAAGTAACTCACTTTTAGAAACTTTAGTTTTTGGAGAAAGAGCAGCTAAAGATATATTAGCACAAAAAAATAGTGATTTAGTTGATGAATTAAATTATAATATAAATTTAGAAAAGTATGAAAATAAAAAATCTTTGTTTGACAAATATAGAGGAATAGTATTGGAAGAGATTGAAAAAGATAGAATTGAAAAGATGAAAGAAGAGGAGAATTTATAATGAATATAGTTACAGCTGGAGTAAATATAGATGATCTTATTATAATGGCATTAAAAGAGGACATTTCAAGTGAAGATATAACTACTAATTCTGTTATGAGAGAAAAAAAACTTGGAACTGTCCAACTTATCTGCAAACAAGATGGAGTTATAGCTGGGCTTGAGATTTTTAAAAGAGTTTTTGAGCTTTTAGACAAAGAAACTATTACAAAGCTATACTTCAAAGATGGAGATAAAGTAAAAAAAGGAGATCTTCTTGGAGAGGTTGAGGGAGATATTAGAGTTTTGCTTTCTGGTGAAAGAACAGCATTAAATTATCTTCAACGTATGAGTGGTATTGCAACTTATACTAATAATATGGTAAAATTGTTAGAGGGAAGTTCGGTAAAACTTTTAGATACTAGAAAAACTACCCCTAATATGCGTATCTTTGAAAAATATGCTGTTAAAGTTGGTGGAGGAAATAACCATAGATACAACTTGTCAGATGGTATACTTTTAAAAGATAACCATATAGACGCTGCTGGTGGAGTGGCAAATGCAATAAAAATGGCTAAAGAATATGCACCGTTTGTAAGAAAGATTGAAGTTGAAGTAGAAAATTTAGATATGTTAAAAGAGGCGTTAGAAGCTGGAGCTGATATTATAATGTTAGATAATATGACTCCTGAGATGATGAAAGAAGCTGTAAAATTAACTAGAGGTAAGGCTGTAACTGAATGTTCTGGAAATATAACTAAAGAGAATATCCAAACTATTATAGATACTGGAGTAGATTATGTTTCTAGTGGAGCTTTAACTCACTCTGCTCCTATACTTGATGTTTCTTTAAAAAATCTTCGTGTGCTATAAAAAAAGGAGATATAATCGTGACTGGAAAAGAGAGACGAAATGAAATTATAAATTTAATAAAAAGTATAAATGAACCTATTTCTGGAACAGAACTTGCTAAAAAATATGGTGTTAGTAGACAGGTAATTGTTCAAGATATAGCACTTCTTAGAGCTGAAAATTATAATATATTTTC
>JAUNAY010000208.1 GCA_030527385.1 Fusobacterium sp.
TTTTATTTTAAATTCAGTTTAAAAACATTATATTTTTGTTTTTCTACATTAATTTATATTATTTTAAAAATATTTAGTTAAATTTGATTTTTTTTACTTTATATGGTATAATACCTTGTAAAATAAATTGTGCTGGCTGATGATGGGAGTGGGTTATTAATCCACTCCCTCTTTAGTAGTAAAATTGAAAGTGAGGTGACAAAGGTTTTATGGAACTAAATAATAAAGAAGTAATTTTAAAAAAAATCGAAAATATTGTAACACCTGTTGTTGAAGAGATGAAACTTTCTCTTGTAGATATTGAATATTTACAAGATGGTGGATATTGGTATGTTAGAATATATGTTGAAAAAGAAAATGAAGATATTACTCTTGAAGACTGTGCTGCTCTAAGTAACAAAATAGATGAAGATATTGATAAAATTATCGATCAAAGATTCTTTTTAGAGGTTTCATCTCCTGGAATTGAAAGACCTCTTAAAAAAATTGCTGATTACATTAGATTTAAAGGTGAAAAAGCAAAATTAAGTTTAAAACATAAAGTTAATGATAATAAAAATTTTGAAGGAACAATAGTAGATTGTAAAGATAATATTGTATTTTTAGAAATTAAAGAGCAAGAAATTATGGAAATTCCTTTTTCAGAAATAAGAAAAGCTAATCTTGTTTATGAATTTGAAGAATTTTAATAGAATTTTCGGGAGGTAATGAAAATAATATGAAAAGTAAAGACGCTAAGATTTTTTTAGAAGCCCTAGATGAATTAGAAAGAGAAAAAGGAATAAGTAAAGAAAATCTTCTTCTAACTGTTGAACAAGCTATTCTAGCTGCTTACAAAAAAAATTACGGAGATGAAGAAAATGTTGAGGTAGAAATCAATAGAGAAAATGGAGATGTTAGACTTTTTGAAGTAAAAACTGTTGTTCCAGCAGAAGATCTTTACGATGCTGCTATCGAAATCTCTTTAGAAGATGCTATTGATGAATACAGAGATAATAGAATCCAAAGAAAGCCAAAAATTGGTGATGAAGTAAGAATTGAAATTAATTGTGAAGAATTTAGAAGAAATGCTATTCAAAATGGAAAACAAATTGTTATCCAAAAAGTAAGAGAAGCTGAAAGACAATATATTTATGATAGATTCAAAGATAAAGAAAACGATATTATAAATGGTATTATCAGAAGAATTGATGACAAGAAAAATATATTTGTTGAATTTGATGGAGTAGAAGCTATACTTCCTACTACTGAGCAATCTCCTGCTGATACTTACAGAGTTGGAGAAAGATTAAAAGTTTATCTTGCTGAAGTTGAAAAAACTAATAAATTCCCAAGAATTGTTATTTCTAGAAAACACGAAGGACTTTTAAGAAAACTATTTGAACTTGAAATTCCTGAAATCACTTCTGGATTAATAGAAATTAAAGCTGTTGCAAGAGAAGCTGGCTCAAGAGCTAAAGTTGCTGTATATTCTGCAGATCCTAATATCGATACTGTTGGAGCTTGTATTGGACAAAAAGGATTGAGAATAAAAAATATAGTTAATGAATTAAACGGAGAAAAAATTGATATAGTTATTTGGAAAGAATCAGTTGAAGAGTTTGTTTCAGCTGTTCTAAGCCCAGCAAAAGTTAAGAGCGTTGAAGTTTTTGAAGAAGAAAATACTGCTAGAGTTATTGTTGATAGTTCACAACTTTCTTTAGCAATTGGAAAAAACGGACAAAATGCTAGACTTGCTGCAAAACTTACAGGAATGAGAGTTGACATTAAAACTGAAAACACTTCTAACAACGAAGAGGTAGAACAAGGTGAATAATCAAGATTTTCCAGAAAGAACTTGTTTAATCTGTAAGGATAAAAAAAATAAAAAAGATTTATTCAGATTAGTAAAAACAGGTGAAGATAAATATGCTTTTGATGAAAAACAAAAACAACAAAGTAGAGGCTATTACATCTGTAAAAATCACGAATGTCTAAAAAGAGTTTCTAAACATAAAAAGATAAAAATTGATACAGATGACCTGATAAAGATGTTAAATCTTTTAAAGAAAGGTGAAAAGGACTATTTAAGTATTTTAAAAGCAATGAAAAATTCACAAACTTTATCCTTTGGAATGAATATGGTTTTAGAAGAAATCGAACATACTCATTTTTTATTCCTTGCTGAAGATATTAGCGAGAAAAATGAGAAAAAACTTCTTCTACGTGCTAAAGAATTGAATATAACTTATGTTTATTGTGGAAATAAACAGCAACTTGGGGAGATTTTTGGTAAGGACGAAGTAAGTGTTATTGGAGTTAAAAGTAAGCAAATAGCCCGTGGCCTCGTAAATTAATTTAATTTAGGAGGTAACTTGATGAGAGTACATGAATTAGCTAAAACATATAATATGGGTAATAAAGAATTTTTAAGTTTATTACAAGATAAAATTAAAATTAATGTTTCT
>JAUNAY010000209.1:0-1244 GCA_030527385.1 Fusobacterium sp.
ATAATTAAAAAATATGTTACTATGGCAATATATAAAATAAAAAGTCATAATTAAAAGGAGTAATATATGGATAAAGCAAAAGAACTCATTCTTTACAAACCTAATGAAATTATAGAAGTTACAAACCGTCCTCTTTCAACTATGAGCTGGAATGCTTATACTTTTATTTTAGCAAAACTACAAGAAGCAAAAAGTAGCAAGATTATAATTCCACCAGCAGAAATTTTGACAGCTATAGGGGCAACTAATTTACACGAAGAATTATATAAATGCTTAGATGAGTTACAAAAAATACAGGTAAAATCTATTGATAAAAGAGGAAAATCGTGGGGTGGTTTTGTTCTTTTATCTGCATTTAAAAAAAATGATAATGGACTATATCTTGAAATCCCACAATTAATAGCCGATAGAATGTTCAAAAATGAGGATTTATACTATACAACCATTAAATTACTTGAAGAAAAAGCCTTTAAATGCACATATTCTCTAGTTTTTTATGAAATTTTTAAGAAATATGAAAAGGTTTCTATTCCTGAATATCCTCTTGAAGTTTTAAGACAACTGACTAAAACAGAAAATAAATATAAAGTTTATGCTGATTTTAAAAAAAGAGTTATAGTTCCAGCTCTTAAAGAGATAAACTCATTTAATAATAAATATATTTACTCATTCACAGAAGAATATCTAGGGCGTAAAGTAGACAAAATAAGATTTAACAGAATGGATAAAACTTTAGAGGTTAAGACTGAACAGGCTAAAACTCTTCCAAAACTTTCAGAAAAACTTTTACTAGCTATTGAAAAATCTAAGAAAAATAGATTTGTACAGAAAAAATATAGTCAAAGAGCTGTTGATAATGCTGTAAAACAGTTTGGAGAGGACTTAGTCGCTAAAGGGTTAATCAAGTTATACGATTTTGAAAAATCTATCAGTAGCTTTGCTAAAATTCTAAATGCCACTATTGACGATATAAAACGCTCTGAAGCTGTTAAAAATCAAGGTATTAACATTCAAGAACACTCTGAAAAGGCTGTTAAAAACGAAATTACAGGGTCAGAAAAATTACAAAATCAAGAAAATTCATTTGATAAGCTACTTCAAATGGTTTCTACCCAATCAACTGAACAAATTAAAGCGTTCCCAACAGAAAAGAAAGTTAAGTTCTATACAGAACTTGCTGGAACTAAAAACATAGAGGATTTAAAAAAATTTTGTGATAAATATAATCTAATTATCAATTTAGA
>JAUNAY010000209.1:1344-2432 GCA_030527385.1 Fusobacterium sp.
TGATAAGATTTACAGCTGGAACACCTTTAGGGCTTATCTAAAACACGGAGCATATTTTTTAAGCTGGGCTAAAGAACAGTATGGGGTTAAAACTCTTGAACAAGCAAAACCATATATAAACGAATGGCTAGAGCAAAGAGAAAAAGACGGAATGTCAGCCTATACTCTAAAATTAGAAATTTCTGCTATGGCTAAAATATATAGTCTTTCATCAGAAGAACTATACAAAAGTCAACACCGTTTAAGAGCCGATATTCAAAGGAGTAGGGGCGATAAAGTAAGAGATAAGCACTTCTCTGAAGAAAACCATAAAGAATTAATCAGATTTTGCCAAGCTACTGGACTAAGGCGTGGAGAACTAACACAAATCAAAGGCACAGACCTAATAATCAAGAATAATCAAGCATTTTTACAAGTTACTAGGAACACTAAAGGAGGTAGACCCCGTCTAGTTCCTCTTATCCTGGATACAGATTTTGTCCAGCGAACTCTTGAGGCTGCTGGACAAAATAAAGTATTTCCAGCAGTTCCAAATGGGGCAGATATTCACGGATACAGAGCTAATTTTGCTACAAGTCTATATAAACACTTGGCTAGAGATATAAAAGAACTTCCAAAAGAAGATAAATACATATGCAGAAAAGATTTAAAAGGAGTTATCTACGATAAAAAAGCTATGCTGGAGGTTAGTAGAGCTTTAGGGCATAATAGAATTTCTGTAATTGCTGGGCATTACATCAGGAGGGATTAACTATGTTTTACTTAAAAAAATCTCTAATGGGATATAAAGTTGTGGAAAATGAAAATAACGCAGATTTTATGGCTTGGTCTGTTTCTGAAGGAAACAAGCTTCTTAAAGACCTAGAAGAAAACAAAGAAAATTACAAAACATATAAAACTAAATACAATGATTTACTTGAAGTAAAAAATGACTTGGATCTAAAAATTAAAGATTTAACTAGTAATTTAACAGCCACAATGGAAGAACTTAATGAATTAAAAGAGCTGTTAAGCTCTACACTGGAAGAGTTAACCATTGAAAAAAAGAAAAATGCGAACTTTTTAAGGATTTCTAAAGAGAGAGCTAA
>JAUNAY010000210.1 GCA_030527385.1 Fusobacterium sp.
GTGTAATATAAAAGCTCCCAACTAGTGAGAGCTTTTATAAATTAATTAATTTTAAAATTCTTTTCCTCCAGATACAGTTATATCTTTTTTATAATTTCTGATAGTTTTTATTGTAACTTCAAGAGCTTTTGTTATTCTGCTTAACTCCATATATGGCATATTTCTTTTATCAAGAACTTGCTCTGGAATAAAAGGAACGTGAACAAATCCTCCTCTTATATCAAGATTATTTTTAGTTAAATAATAAAGCAAAGAATACATAATATGGTTGCACACATATGTTCCAGCTGTATTTGATACTGCCGATGGTATTCCTGCTTTTTTAACCTCTTCTACTATTGCTTTTATTGGTAAAGTTGAAAAATAAGCATTTTCTCCATCTTCAAAAACTGGAGAATCCACTGGTTGATACCCATCATTATCAGGAATTCTTCCATCATCTACATTTATAGCAACTCTTTCAACTGTAAACTCATATCTTCCTCCAGCTTGTCCCACGCAAATTACAACATCTGGTTTTACAGTGTCTATATTTTCAAAAAGTTTTTTAGCTGATTTTTTAAAAACAGTAGGTATTTGTAGTTTTACTACCTCAATATCTTCTATTTTATCTGGCAAAGCTCTTACTGCCTCCCAAGCTGGATTTATTTTTTCTCCTCCAAATGGATCAAAACCTGTTATTAATACTTTCATTTTTCCCTCCTAAATTTATACTAAAAAGCAAAGAAATACATTACCACAATATGTAAAACCAACATTATCAACGCTTGTGGCATCTGTGCTTTTATAACTCCATTTTTGTCTTCCATCTCTAATATTGAAGCTGGTACAATATTAAAATTTGCTGCCATAGGTGTCATAAGTGTTCCACAATATCCAGCTGTTAATCCTAAAGCTCCTACCATTGCAGGATTAGCTCCTAGTCCTATAACAAAAGGAACTCCTATTCCTGCTGTAATTACTGCAAAAGCTGCAAAAGCATTTCCCATTATTATCGTAAATACAGCCATAGCCACACAATAACCAATTACACCAAAAAGTCTACTTCCCTCTGGAATAACTCCACCCATCATAGTAGCAATTACATCTCCTACCCCAGCTTTAGCAAAAACTGCTCCCAATGCTCCTAAAAGTTGTGGTAAAATAACTGTTGGTCCCATCTGTTGTAACATTCTAGTTGAATCATAGCTAATATATTTTGGATTTTCTCTAGTTACAACCATTGTTAAAACAAGTCCTACCAATGCTCCTATTCCTAATCCTACAAGTCCACCAAGCTTTGTAAATTGAGCCACTGCAAACGCTACTATTCCAACAGATAATGCTGGAATAAAAATTTTATTTCCTAACTCTCTTGCTCTTGCTTTTCTAAACTCCTCTGAACTATTGATAAGAGAACCAGCTGAAACGTTTTTAGTTGCAGTTAAAACTCCCATTACTAAAAGTATTGCCCCAACTAACGCCTTATTCATATATGGTCCTGCCATAAACAATATCCCAAACAACACCCAAAATAAAGCACTACCAAGTTTTTTGCTATTTCCTTTATCATAAAAAGCATATATTCCTGCTACTACTAAAACAATTCCACAAAATATATACATTATCTCTAATATAGTATTTATCATAGTTTATCACTCCTACTTGCTTCTTTTGATCTTCATATCAAACATATAGTTTCTAATGATACAAATTACTGTTGATAAAGCTGCCATTATCAAACTAGCTTTTGCTACGGAATAAGCATCAATATTTGTTATTCCTAACTCCTGTAAAGTTCCAACTATTAGTAAAACTCCAGCTGAAGCTATAAATCCATTTTGCCCATAGAAGTTTCCATAATTTTCCACTGCATTGACGTGCCCTTTTAACTCATCATCAAGTTTTGCACTAAGTTTCCCCTCTTTTTCAGCAGCTCCCTTAGCCATTGGATAAACTAAAGGTCTTATAAATTGAACGTGTCCACCTATTCTTAAAGATAAAATTGCTGCTATTGTTCTAATAACAATATAAACACTCATTACCTTTCCACAAGTCGCACCTTTAAGCTTTGATATGCACATCTCTGCCCTTTCTCTTAAACCGTTTCTTTCAAGTATCCCTACTAATGCTAAAGTTAACAGTAAAAGAGTCATATATCTAGTTGAAACAAATGCTCCTCCCAAAACTTCTAATATCTCAACAAACCCCATTCCTGCTACAAGTCCAGTAGCTAATCCTGCAACTAATACAACTGCAATAGTGTCTAGTTTTAAAGTAAATCCTATTAAAATTATCAAGACTCCAATTAATTTTATTAACATTTTTCTCCTCCTTGTCTCAATTTCATACTAGTATACTAAAATATTATTAATATTTTAGCTTGTATATAATATATAATGATTACTACATTTAGTCAATTTTTTTCTTTTATTTTGTTTT
>JAUNAY010000211.1 GCA_030527385.1 Fusobacterium sp.
AATTATAATGATAAACATTTTTTCAACTCCTCACGAACTTTCTCTTCATTGATAGTTAATATTTTTCTGTCTTTCATTATCCATTTTCCATTAACCATTGAATGAATTATATCACCTTTATTGACACATTCAAAAAGTGTATTAGTATAATTGTTGCTAAACCAAAGATGAGGTTGATTTAAGTCTATAAATATTAAATCAGCAAGAAAACCTATTTTTATAGCTCCAATGTTTTTTCTTAAAAAATATTTTCCGTTTTCCATTGCCATCTTTAAAAGAGTTTTAGCTGGCATAATTTTTTTATCCCCTGTTTTAACTCCCCAAGTTACGTTCATCATACAACGTAATATTTTCATTTCGTCCCATAGACTTAAACCACCGTGAGCTACTCCATCACTTCCTATCCCTAATTTAATTCCATTTTTAATTAAATCAGGAGTATTTGCTAAAGCTTTTCCAGAATTTGAAAAGGGACATTGAGTTATTTTAATATCATATTTTTTTATTATCTCTTTTTCTTTTTCGTTTAAAATTAATGAATGAGCACCTATAAAATTTTCGTTTAGAATTTTTAATTTATCTAAGTATTCATATGGAGCTAATCCTGTTTTTTCAATTATATGATCGATTTCTTTTTGATATTCATTCATATGTGCTTCTAACATTGCATCTCTTTTTTTAGCTTCTTTTGAAACTTTTAAAATCATCTCTTCATTAGCAGATAAAAGAGAACGAATAGAATAATATACTTGAATTAATCCTTTATCATTCCAATTATCATAAAGCATATTAGTTTTTCTTACTACTTCGTCTGCTGTATCATAAATATTTTCTGGAAGAGTATTATCAACCATAGAAGAGTAAGTAACAGCCCCTCTTAGACCACTTTTTACTATCTCTTTACAAGCAGAATCCATACAGTAACTTCCAGCATCTACAAATGATGTAGTACCAGCTTTTATCATCTCTATCAAAGCTAATTTTGTATTTAGGCTCATAATTTTATCATTCAATGAACTTTCAAAAGGGAGCATAATATTTTTCCAAATAATTCCCTCGGCATCTAAAACTTTTCCTTTTAAAAGTTGTTGTCCAAGATGAATATGAGAATCACAAAGTCCAGGAATAACAAGAAGATTTTTTCCATTTATTATCTCTTCATTATTATAAATAACTAAATTTTTTCCAATCTCTTTTATGTAGTTATTTTCTATTCTAATATCACTGTTAAAAATAACTTCTAAGTTTTCATCTAAATAAGCAATATTTTTTAATAACATTATATAGCCCCTGTAAGAGAAAGTACTATTTGAGATATAATAGCAGAACCAACAAAAGTTCCAGTCATAACTAAGATACTAACAATAATCATTTTCCATCCTTGTTCAGCAAAACTTCTAATTTGATTACTCATTGATAGTCCTGCAAATGCTCCAACCATTGTTAAAGGTGTTGTAAATTGAATTTTATTTACTGACTCAATAACAAAATTGTTGATAGGAGATATTGGAGATGCCACTAATAATCCTAAAATTGAGCAATAAGCAACTATTGGTAAACGACAAGGAATAATTTTAGATAAGACTACTGCACAAAGAGAAACTACTAGAAGCACAACTA
Source organism: Fusobacterium sp. (assembly GCA_030527385.1). Classification (GTDB taxonomy): domain Bacteria; phylum Fusobacteriota; class Fusobacteriia; order Fusobacteriales; family Fusobacteriaceae; genus Fusobacterium_A. The sequence goes on from JAUNAY010000211.1 coordinate 1,621, forward strand.
TTCCTGGCAAAGATTCAAAAAATCCGACTTTAAAACCTACAAAATTAGCTAAAGCTATTCCAATTCCTGCTAATATTAATAAAAATATCCATTCTCTATATCTCATTATTTCTCTTCTCCTTTTGATTTATGTGATAATTTTGGTTCTAAGAAATTATAGAATTTCTTTGTTAGTGGTATTCCTACAAAAATAGCTACATATATACCTGTAATTCCTGAAAGTGTTTCACTAGCACTAGCAAGAGCAGATATTTGTGACGCCATTTCAGGATATATTATTGACAATGAAGCAGTGGCACTAGCCATCATAATTCCAGCTCCTACTCCACTTGCTAAAGCTAAGGCAAAAGGGTGAAAAAGCCCAGTAAAGGCAACAATAGATGCTAAAATTCCAAAATATATAGTTCCTATCATTCCACCAACTATATATACAGATAAACTTCCTCTAGTTTCAGGGGAATCACTTCCAAATACATCAGTTGCAAGAGCTAAATTAGATTCTCTATTTATTGAATGAGTAGCCCCAATAGCTTCTCTTTTAAGTCCTAATAATAGAGCTATTGGCATTGCTAAAAATATAGTTCCTAGATTACCTATTTCTTGAAGTAAAAGAGCAGGTCCAGCAGATAAAACAGTTTGAATGTTTGCTCCAGCATTTACCCCAAGTTTTACGATAAATGGACATATACATACAATAACTAATTTACTAGCTGCTTTAACTTGATTAGAGTTAATAATTTTAAAACATTCTGGTCCACTCAACATTCCCAAAAT
>JAUNAY010000212.1 GCA_030527385.1 Fusobacterium sp.
CCTCCTATTTTAAGGCATCTAATATACCATTAATATCATAAACTTTTGCTTCGTAATCCACAGAGAAACCATATTTTCTCATTGTTTCACTAGTAACTGGACCTATTGAGGCAAATTTTATATTTTTTATACAGTTTAAATCTCCATCTATACTTTCATAAAAAGCATCAACAGTTGAAGAACTTAGAAAAGTAACGATTTCAACTGCTTTTAAAGTATTACAAACTTCCTCTTTATATCTTATAATTTTTTTTGTATTATAAGCTACAATTTTATGAAATTCTCTGTCATACATTGAATTAAATTTTTCTGTATCACAAGGAGAAATATCAGATGTAATAATTAAAATCTTTTCTCCAGATTTTGTATACTCAAGAGAAAGCTCTGCTAATTTTGAAACCATATACTCTTTAGGCATAAAATCAGCTTTTATTTTATATTCAGCTAAAAGTTCTTTTGTTTTGCTTCCAACTGCTCCAATTTTTAAGTGAGCTAAATCTCTTATATCATCTATTTTTTTCATAAACTCTCTAACCCCATTAGGAGAGTTAAATAGTAATGCAGAGTATTTTTTTAACTCTTCTGGAGAAACTTTAGTTAAAACAGATTCTATCTCAATAAATGGAAGCTCAACAGCAACTCCACCCATTTTTTCTATCTTATTTGAAAACTCTCCAGCTTGTTTTTTATCTCTAGTAACAAGAATTTTTTTACCAAATAGATTTTTATCTTCAAACCATTTGAAAGTTTCTCTAAGGTTTACAACCTCTCCAATAATAGTTATAGCAGGTGGGACTATCTTTCTTTCATTAGCTTTTTCTATTATATTTTCTAAAGTTCCAACAGTAACTCTTTGATTGGCAGTAGCTCCTTTTTCAATAATAGCCACAGGAGTTTTAGGATCTTTTCCATTTTTTACAAGATCTTTTACTATGACAGGTAAAGTTTTTATTCCCATCAAAAATACTAAAGTTCCTTCAAGTTTAGCAATAGCTTCAAAATTGTGCCAACTTCCATCTTCCATAGTATGTCCAGTGAAAACGTGGAAAGATCTAGCTATACCTCTATGAGTTACAGGTATTCCAGCATAGGCAGGCACAGAAATAGAAGAAGTAATTCCTGGAATTACTTCAAAAGATATTCCATTATCAAAAAGAGATTGAATTTCCTCTCCACCTCTTCCAAAAACAAAAGGATCTCCACCTTTAACTCTAGCTACTGTTTTTCCCTCAAGGGCTTTATTTACAATAGTTTTATTAATTTCATCTTGTATTACTCCACCCTCTGTATTTCCCTTTCCTAAATAGATCATTTCTGCATCTTTTTTAGCAAAATCAAGAATACGAGGATTGATAAGTCTGTCATAAACTATACAATCAGCCTCTTCAATAGCTCTTTTTCCTTTTAATGTAAGAAGTTCAAGATCTCCTGGACCAGCTCCCATTATATAAACTTTTCCTTTATTAGCCATTTAATTTCTCCTTTATTCTATTAGCTAGTTTTTGAGCAATCTCTATACCATTATCAATATTTTCAGTAATAGAGTCAGCATATCCCTGCTCTCCATCAAAGAAAATTCCATTTAGAGTTACTTGATTGCCATCTAGTTCACAGTGACACCCCATTGGAGTGTGACAACCACCATCAAAAATTTTTGAAAATTCTCTTTCAATAGCTACAACTTTTGCTATTTCTTTATTATGTATAGATTTTAAGATATTTTTAATATCTTCATCATTTTCTCTACATTGAATATAAAGAACACCTTGAGCAGGAGCAGGTAAAAACTTTTTAGGATCAAGATATTCAGTGATTTCACTTTCTAAACCAACTCTTTTTAAACCAGCAGCAGCTAATAAAATAGCATCATAATCATCATTTTTTAATTTATTCAATCTAGTATGAATATTTCCTCTTAATTGTTTTATAACAAGATCTTTTCTTAAATTTTTAAGATTCATAGTTCTTCTTAAAGAGCTTGTTCCAACAATTGCTCCAGCAGGAAGTTCCATTAATGTTTTGCCAGTTTTAGAAACCAATACATCTCTATTGTCCTCTCTGTCGGGAACAGCTCCACATATTAATCCAGCAGGAGAAACAGCTGGCATATCTTTCATAGAATGAACAGCTAAATCAATAGTACCATTTAAAAGTTCTACCTCTATCTCTTTAGTAAAAAAACTTTTAAGTGATTTATCACTGTTATTCCAGTTACTTACAAGATCAGTATCTCCACTTGTAACAATTTTTTTTATCTCAAACTCAAATTCTGGGAAGTTAGTTTCTAGTCTCTTTTTTATCATCTCACTTTGAGCCATAGCTAAAATACTTCCTCTACTACCAATTATGATTTTTTTTGTCATTATTAATTTCCTTTCTCAATAA
>JAUNAY010000007.1 GCA_030527385.1 Fusobacterium sp.
ATATTGCTAGATATATAGAGGTTAAGAAGAGAGTTAATATATATAAAATATTAAAAAAAACTTTTCAATCTTTTTCTAATAAGTTATAATGTAACTCTAAAAAATGAAAAAACTAGTTTAAGGAGGAGTTAATGGAGAAAAAGAAGTATGGATTAGTTACTGCTATAACTATGATTGTAGGAATAGTTATAGGTTCTGGAATTTTTTTTAAGAGTGATAATATTTTGATATATACAAATGGAAGTATAGCTAAAGGAATAGCTGTGTTTTCAATAGCAGCTATTGGAATCATATTTGGGAGTTTAACAATAGGAGTTTTAGCTTCAAAAACAACAACAGCAGGAGGAATAATTACCTATGCTGATGAATATTCTGGAAGAAAAGTTGCTTGTGGTTTTGGTTGGTTTTTAACTTTTATCTATTATCCAGCTTTAGTATCAGTATTGGCGTGGGTAGCTGGTGTATATATATGTATGTTATTTGGAATAAAAGCGACTTCTGAAATGTTATTGTATTTAAGTGTGATAAATGTAGCTGTATGCTTTTTTGTAAATACATTATCTACTAAGTTTGGAGGTTACTATCAAAATATATCTACCTTTATCAAAATAATACCTCTTTTTCTTATGGCAATAGCTGGTTTAGTTTATGGGGATCCTAAATTAATAGTTGATGAAACAGCGATAAAAGTTGGAGAACATAGTGGAACTTGGCTAGCAGCCTTGGGTCCTGTGGCATTTTCATATGATGGTTGGGTTGTTTCTACATCTATTGCACACGAAGTAAAAAATAGTAAAAAAACTCTACCACTTGCTTTAACAATAGGTCCTATTTTTGTTTTAGTAGCATATTTGTTGTATTTTGTAGGAATGAGCATTTTGATTGGACCAGAAGAGATAATGAGATTAGGAGATGAACACGTAAATAGTGCAGCTTTAAAAATCTTTGGAGAAAATGGAGCAAAAGTGATTTTAACTTTTATAGTTATATCGGTTACTGGGACATTAAATGGATTTATATTAGGATTTATTAGACTTCCCTACTCATTAGCATTAAGAAAGATGTTACCATTCTCTTTGGAGATAGAAAGGGTTGATAAAAAAACAGGAATATCAAAACTATCAGCAACTCTAGCTATAATAATTTCATTAGTTTGGATTTGGTTAAATTATTTTACACAGAAATATAATATGTTACCAAATTCAGATGTTTCAGAAATTCCAATAGTAGCTAGTTATATCCTATATATATTATTATATTTTAATGTTATAAAACTTTATAAAAAAGGAGAGGTTGAAAGTTTTGCTAAGGGAATTATAATACCAACTTTAGCAATTATAGGGTCTAGCATAATAATAGTAGGAGGACTTCAAAATCCAATGACAATATGCTATCTAGGAATATGCACTCTAGTTATATTTATGTCACTTCTATTTTTGAAAGTTCAGAATAAAAAATTAATAGCAGGAATATAAAAAATAAAATGTACCTAAAATCTTGATATAAAAAGATAGAGGGTACATTTTTTTAAAAAATAGTTTTTTAATTGAAGAAAAAATTTGAAAACATATATGAAAAATATAAGAAAAGTATGAATGTAACACAGTTAAAAATAAGTAAAAAAAAATATCAAAAAAAATCAAAAAAAGCTTTGATTTTTTTGATAACTATGCTATAATCCTTAGAGTGTATAAGGATATTTGAAAAAATCCTTAAAGAGATGATTGAAGGAGGTGTAACACATAGATGGCTTCTAACAAATTAAGAATCTACTTAAAGGCTTATGACCATACTTTATTAGATCAATCAGCTAAAAGAATAGCAGAGGTTGCTAAAAAGTCTGGAGCAGAAATTGCAGGACCTATGCCATTACCTACTAAGATTAAAAAGTATACTGTTTTAAGATCAGTACACGTAAACAAGGATTCAAGAGAACAATTTGAAATGAGAGTACACAGAAGAATGGTAGAAATTAACAATTCTACACAAAAGACAATAGCTTCGTTAACAGCAGTTAACTTACCAGCTGGTGTTGGAATAGAAATCAAACAAATCTAATTGATTTTTAAAAAAACAACCATTCATGGTTTGATTCGGGTAATTTGATTATGTTTGATAAGACGATTATCGAAATCTAAATTATCCTTACAGAATAATACAAGTTGACGCTTTTTTTAAAGCTAGACTGTAGAACCACGAGGTCAAGTTGTCAACCAATATATTATTTGATGGAGGTAGAAAACAATGTCAGGAATTTTAGCAAAGAAAATTGGAATGACTCAAATATTTGAAGATGGAAAATTCATTCCAGTTACAGTTGTTGAAGCTGGTCCTAACTATGTTCTTCAAAAGAAAACAGTTGAGAACGACGGATATACAGCTCTACAATTAGGATTTGATGAGAAAAAGGAAAAAAACACTACTAAACCAGTAATGGGAATCTTCAAGAAAGCAGGAGTTAACCCTCAAAGATTCGTTAAAGAATTAAGAGTAGACTCAGTAGAAGGTTTCGAACTTGGTCAAGAAATTAAAGCTGATGTTTTAGCAGATGTTGCTTATGTAGATATTACAGGTACATCAAAAGGTAAAGGAACATCAGGGGTTATGAAAAGACACGGATTCGGTGGAAACAGAGCGTCTCACGGGGTTTCAAGAAACCACAGACTTGGAGGATCTATCGGAATGTCATCATGGCCAGGAAAAGTTTTAAAAGGAAAAAGAATGGCTGGACAATATGGAAATGTTACAGTAACTGTTCAAAACCTAAAAGTTGTGAAGGTTGATGCTGAAAATAACTTAGTACTTATCAAAGGTGCAGTACCAGGAGCTAAGAACGGTTATATCGTAATCAAACCAGCAGTAAAAAAATAATAGGTTAGTAGATGTGGAAGGAGGAAAATAATGGCAGTTTTAAACATATATAACTTAGCAGGAACACAAACTGGAACTGTTGAAGTTAAAGATTCAGTGTTTGGGATTGAACCTAATCAAGCAGTGCTTCATGAAGTATTAACTGCAGAATTAGCAGCTGCTAGACAAGGAACTGCAGCTACTAAAACTAGAGCAATGGTTAGAGGAGGGGGAAGAAAACCTTTCAAACAAAAAGGAACTGGTAGAGCAAGACAAGGTACTATCAGAGCTCCACATATGGTAGGAGGAGGAGTTACATTTGGTCCTCACCCAAGATCATATGAGAAAAAAGTTAACAAAAAAGTTAGAAACCTAGCTCTAAGATCAGCTTTATCAGCTAAAGTAGCTAATGGAGATATCCTAGTTCTTGAAGGAACAATCGATACACCAAAAACAAAAACAATAATTGCTTTAACAAATGCAGTTAATGCAACAAACAAACAATTATTCGTAGTAAACGATCTTGCTGCAGAAGCAGATTTCAACTTATACCTATCAGTAAGAAACCTTGAAAATGCAGTAGTATTACAACCAAACGAAATTGGAGTATACTGGCTATTAAAACAAGAAAAAGTAATTCTTACTAGAGAAGCACTAACTACAATAGAGGAGGTGCTTGGATAATGACATCATATGATATCGTAAAAAAACCTATCATCACTGAAAAAACTGAATTACTTAGAAGAGAGTACAACAAGTACACTTTCGAAGTAAGCCCAAAAGCTAATAAGATTCAAATAAAAAAAGCTATTGAAGAGTTATTCAACGTTAAAGTTGCATCAGTGGCAACTCTAAACAGCAAACCTGTTACTAAGAGACACGGAATGAAACTTTATAAAACTCAAGCTAAAAAGAAGGCAATCGTTAAATTAGCTGAAGGAACAATCACTTACTTTAAAGAAGTATAATAAACTGTAGAAAGCGGCTAAAGATATATATAGGTCTAAACGGAGGTTAAGCAAAAATGGCTATTAGAAAAATGAAAGCAATGACTAATGGAACTAGACATATGTCAAGATTAGTCAATGAAGAATTAGATAATGTAAGACCTGAAAAGTCTTTAACTGTACCTTTAAAATCTGCTTATGGTAGAGACAACTACGGGCACAGAACTTGTAGAGACAGACAAAAAGGACACAAAAGACTTTACAGAATTATCGACTTCAAAAGAAATAAATTAGATGTACCAGCTAGAGTAGAATCTATCGAGTACGATCCAAACAGAACAGCTAATATCGCTCTTCTATTCTATGTAGATGGAGAAAAAAGATATATATTAGCACCAAAAGGACTAAAAAAAGGCGATATGGTTATGGCAGGATCTCAAGCTGAGATTAAACCAGGAAACGCTCTTAAAATAAAAGATATGCCAGTAGGGGTTCAAATTCACAATATTGAACTACAAAGAGGAAAGGGTGGACAATTAGTAAGATCCGCAGGTACAGCAGCAAGACTTGTTGCTAAAGAAGGAACTTACTGTCACGTAGAGTTACCATCAGGTGAACTTAGATTAATTCACGGTGAATGTATGGCAACTATCGGAGAAGTAGGAAATTCTGAACATAGCTTAGTTCAAATCGGTAAAGCTGGAAGAAACAGAAACATGGGAAAAAGACCTCACGTAAGAGGATCTGTAATGAACCCTGTTGATCACCCTCATGGAGGAGGAGAAGGTAAGAATCCAGTAGGTAGAAAAGCTCCTTTAACACCTTGGGGTAAACCAGCAATGGGTGTTAAAACTAGAGGTAAGAAAACTACAGATAAATTTATCGTAAGAAGAAGAAACGATAAATAATTTTCGAGAGGAGGCTAATAGGTAATGGCTAGATCATTAAAAAAAGGACCTTTCTGTGACCACCACTTAATGAAAAAAGTTGAAGAAGCAGTTGCTTCTCAAAACTTAAAAGCGGTAATTAAAACTTGGTCAAGAAGATCAACTATATTCCCTAATTTCATTGGAATCACTTTTGGAGTGTACAATGGGAAAAAGCACATACCTGTTCACGTAACTGAGCAAATGGTTGGACACAAACTAGGTGAGTTTGCACCAACTAGAACTTACTACGGACACGGTGTAGATAAAAAGAAGAAAAAATAATTAATCATATAACATACTAAATTTTGTTGAGTTAAAAAGGAGGTTGGACTAGTGGAAGCTAGAGCAATAACTAGATTCGTAAGATTGTCTCCTAGAAAAGCTAGGTTAGTAGCTGACTTAGTAAGAGGAAAATCAGCGCTAGAAGCATTAGATATTCTAGAGTTTACAAATAAAAAAGCAGCTAGAATTATAAGTAAAACATTAGCATCAGCTGTTGCTAATGCAACTAACAACTTCAAAATGGATGAAGATAAGTTAGTAGTTTCAACAATTATGATAAATGACGGACCAGCTCTTAAAAGAATAATGCCTAGAGCTATGGGAAGAGCGGATATAATCAGAAAACCAACAGCTCACATTACTGTGGCAGTTTCTGAAAAGTAGTTTAAGGAGGTAAGACTGTGGGACAAAAAGTAGACCCTAGAGGACTAAGAGTAGGAATTACTAGATCTTGGGATTCTAACTGGTATGCAGATAAGAAGGAATACGCTAAGTACTTCCATGAAGATGTAAAAATCAGAGAACTTATCAAGAAAAACTACTTCCATGCAGGAATATCGAAGGTTAAGATCGAAAGAACTTCTCCTTCTAACGTAGTTGTTCTTGTTTATACAGCAAAAGCTGGTATAATCATCGGAAGAAAAGGTGCAGAAATAGATAATTTAAGAGTAACTCTTGAAAAATTAACTGGTAAAAAAGTAACAGTTAAAGTTCAAGAAGTTAAAGAATTCAACAAGGATGCTGTACTTGTTGCAGAAAACATCGCTACATCAATCGAAAAAAGGGTAGCATACAAAAGAGCTGTAAGCCAAGCTATAATGAGAGCTATGAGAGCTGGAGCTAAAGGAATCAAAGTTATGGTTTCTGGAAGACTAAATGGAGCAGAAATTGCCAGAGCTGAATGGGTAGTAGAAGGAAAAGTACCTTTACATACACTAAGAGCTGATATTGATTATGCAGTAGCAACAGCTCACACTACTTATGGAGCTCTAGGAATAAAAGTATGGGTTTTCCATGGTGAAGTTCTTCCAACTAAAAGGGAAGGAGGAGAAGCGTAGTCATGTTAATGCCAAAAAGAACAAAACATAGAAAAATGTTTAGAGGTAGAATGAAAGGTACTGCTCAAAGAGGAAATACTGTAGCATTCGGAGATTACGGACTACAAGCTCTTGAGCCACACTGGATAACTAATAGACAAATAGAATCATGTAGGGTTGCTATCAACAGAACATTCAAAAGAGAAGGAAAAACTTTTATCAGAATATTCCCTGACAAACCAATCACAGCTAGACCAGCTGGAGTGAGAATGGGTAAAGGTAAAGGAAACGTTGAAGGTTGGGTAGCAGTTGTTAAACCTGGAAGAATTATGTTCGAGGTTTCAGGAGTAACTGAAGATAAAGCACTAGTAGCTTTAAGAAAAGCTGCAATGAAGCTTCCTATCAGTTGTAAAATTGTTAAGAAAGAGAATGGTGGTGAAAACTAATGAGAGCTAAGGAAATAAGAGAAATGTCTACTGAAGACTTAGTTGTTAAGTGTAAAGAGCTTAAGGAAGAATTATTCAACCTAAAGTTCCAACTTTCATTAGGTCAACTTACTAACACTGCTAAAATTAGAGAAGTTAGAAGAGAAATTGCTAGAATTAATACAATCTTAAACGAAAGATAATCTCATTCAAGTTTATAGATAATTTGATTCTTTGGAAGAGGAGGTTAATGTCTTGAGAAACGAAAGAAAAGTTAGAGAAGGAATAGTTGTTTCTGACAAGATGGATAAAACAATCGTTGTTGCAATAGAAACAATGGCTTTACATCCAATCTATAAAAAGAGAGTAAAAAGCACTACTAAGTTTAAAGCTCACGATGAAAACAATGTAGCTCAAACTGGAGATAGAGTAAGAATTATGGAAACTAGACCATTATCAAGAGATAAAAGATGGAGACTAGTAGAGATTGTTGAAAAAGCTAGATAATTCCAATTATTGTGAGAGGAGGATATTTTAATGGTACAACAACAAACTATCCTTAATGTTGCTGATAACTCAGGTGCTAAGAAACTTATGATCATAAGAGTTCTTGGTGGATCTAAAAAAAGATTCGGAAAAATCGGTGACATCGTTGTCGCATCAGTTAAGGAAGCAATCCCTGGTGGAAACGTTAAAAAAGGTGACGTAGTAAAAGCTGTTATAGTTAGAACTAAAAAAGAGTTAAGAAGAGAAGATGGATCATATATAAAATTTGATGATAACGCAGGAGTTATAATCAATAACAACAATGAACCAAAAGCAACAAGAATATTTGGACCAGTTGCAAGAGAGTTAAGAGCTAAAAACTTTATGAAAATTTTATCTCTAGCTCCTGAAGTAATTTAATTTAAGAGAGGAGGCTAATCGTCGTGGCTAAACCTAAGATCAAATTTGTACCTGAATCATTACACGTAAAAACTGGAGATATGGTATATGTAATCTCTGGAAAAGATAAAGGTAAAACAGGTAAAGTTGTAAAAGTTTTCCCTAAAAAAGGAAAAGTTGTAGTTGAAGGAATCAACTTAATCACTAAACATATGAAACCAAGTCCAATAAACCCACAAGGTGGAGTTGTTACTAAGCCAGCACCTATGTTCTCATCAAAAGTTATGCTTTTCGATGAAAAAGCTGGAAAACCAACAAGAGTTGGATATAAATTCGTAGATGGTAAGAAAGTAAGATACTCAAAAGTATCAGGAGAAGTTCTATAAGAAAGGAGGAAAACGTAAGTGTCTAAATACGTTTCTAGATATCATAAATTATATAACGATGTAATAGTTCCTGCTCTTATGAAAGATCTTGGAATTACAAACATCATGGAATGTCCAAAACTAGAAAAAATAATAGTAAACATGGGAGTTGGAGAAGCAACTCAAAATGTTAAACTTATAGATGCAGCTATGGGAGACTTAGCTATCATTTCTGGACAAAAACCAGTTGTAAGAAAAGCTAAAAAGTCAGAAGCTGGATTCAAATTAAGAGAAGGTATGCCTATCGGAGCAAAAGTTACTTTAAGAAAAGAAAGAATGTACGACTTTTTAGATAGATTAGTAAATGTAGTTCTTCCAAGAGTAAGAGACTTCGAAGGAGTTCCAGCTGATTCATTTGATGGAAGAGGAAACTACTCTTTAGGATTAAGAGATCAATTAGTATTCCCTGAAATCGAATTCGATAAAGTTGACAAACTTTTAGGAATGTCTATCACTATGGTTTCTTCTGCAAAAAATGATGAAGAAGGAAGAGCTTTACTTAGAGCATTTGGAATGCCTTTCAAAAAGTAAGATAGTGAGGAGGTTAAAGAATAGATGGCAAAGAAGTCAATGATCGCTAGAGATGTTAAAAGAGCTGAACTATGCGATAAATACGCTGAAAAAAGAGCTGAACTAAAGAAAAGAGTTGCTGAAGGAGATATGGAAGCTATGTTTGAATTAAACAAACTTCCAAAAGACTCATCAGCAGTTAGAAGAAGAAATAGATGTCAGTTAGACGGAAGACCAAGAGGATTCATGAGAGAATTCGGTATTTCGAGAGTAAAATTCAGACAGCTTGCAGGAGCTGGACTTATACCAGGAGTTAAGAAATCATCTTGGTAATTTGATACGTAGAAAGGAGGATTTTCGTAGATGTATTTAACAGATCCAATTGCTGATATGTTAACAAGAATCAGAAATGCAAATGCAGTAATGCATGAAAAAGTAGATGTGCCTCATTCAACTTTAAAAGAAAAATTAGCTGATATTCTTAAAGAAGAAGGATATATAGCAAACTATAAAGTTGTAACTGATGGAAATAAAAAAAGTATCAGAGTATACTTAAAATATGATGGTAAAGATAGAGTTATCAAAGGAATAAAAAGAATTTCTAAACCTGGAAGAAGAGTATATTCTTCAGTAGAAGATATGCCAAGAGTTCTATCAGGACTAGGAATTGCTATTGTATCCACTTCTAAGGGAATCGTTACTGACAGAGTAGCTAGAAGAGAAAACGTAGGTGGAGAAATACTTGCATTTGTTTGGTAATTAAAACTTAGGAGGTGTCTAGTAAATGTCAAGAGTAGGTAAAAAACCTATCGTTGTGCCTTCTGGAGTTGAAGTTACAGTTAATGGAAATGAAGTTACTGTAAAAGGACCTAAAGGTACATTAAAAAAAGAATTTAATAAAGAATTAACAATAAAATATACTAAAGAAGAAAAACATCATGAAACTGTAAACGAAATAGTTGTTGAAAGACCTAACGATTTACCAGAAGTTAGAGCTATTCACGGAACAACTAGAGCTCTAATTCACAATATGGTAGTTGGAGTTTCTGAAGGTTTCAAGAAAACTTTAAATTTAGTAGGGGTTGGATACAGAGCTGCTGAAAAAGGAAAAGGACTAGAATTATCACTTGGATATTCTCACCCTATCATCATCGATGAAATTCCTGGAATCAAATTTACTGTAGAAAAAAATACTACTGTACATATTGAAGGAATCGAAAAAGATGTAGTAGGTCAAGTAGCTGCTGATATCAGAGCAAAAAGAGCTCCAGAACCTTATAAAGGAAAAGGAGTTAAATATGCTGATGAAGTTATCAGAAGAAAAGAAGGTAAAAAGTCGTAAGATAGCTTAACTAATAAGACTATAAGGAGGTAAGACAGTTGTTTAAGAAGGTAGATAGACAAGCTGTAAGAACAAGAAAGCATCTAGCAATCAGAAACAAAATTTCTGGTACAGCTGATAGACCTAGACTTTCTGTATATAGATCAAACAACAATATCTTTGCTCAATTAATCGACGATGTGAATGGAGTAACATTAGTTTCTGCATCTACAATAGATAAAGAATTAAAAGCAAATATTGCGAATGGTGGAAATGTTGAAGCTGCAAAATCTGTAGGTAAAGCACTTGCAGAAAGAGCAACAGCTAAAGGAATAACAGCTATAGTATTTGATAGATCTGGGTATAAATACACAGGAAGAATAGCCGCTCTTGCAGAAGCAGCTAGAGAAGCAGGATTAAGCTTCTAAATCTTTTAGAGAGGAGGATTTCACTTGTCTAAGTTAGCAAATAGAGAAGAAAAACAATATCAAGAAAAATTATTGAAGATATCAAGAGTTTCTAAGACAACTAAAGGAGGAAGAACAATATCTTTCTCAGTTTTAGCTGCTATTGGAGACGGAGAAGGAAAAGTTGGATTAGGATTAGGGAAAGCAAATGGTGTTCCTGATGCTATAAAGAAAGCTATTTCTTCAGCTAAAAAGAACATGGTAGATGTTTCTTTAAAAGGAAAAACAATTCCTCACGAAATTGTTGGAAAATGGGGAGCAACATCTCTATGGATGGCACCAGCTTATGAAGGAACTGGAGTAATTGCTGGATCTGCAGCAAGAGAAATATTAGAACTTGTAGGAGTTCACGATATTCTTACTAAAATCAAAGGTTCAAGAAATAAGCACAATGTAGCAAGAGCTACTGTTGAAGCGTTAAAACAACTTAGAACAGCTGAACAAATAGCTGCACTAAGAGGAAAAGAAGTTAAAGATATCTTAAGCTAGGAGGGAATTTAGATGGTAAAGCTTAGAATAGAGCTTGTAAAAAGCATAATCGGAAGAAAGCCTAACCACATAGCAACTGTAAAGTCGCTAGGGCTTAAGAAGATGAATGATGTAGTGGAGCACGTTGAAACTCCTGAATTAAAAGGAAAACTTGCTCAAGTTTCTTACTTACTTAAAGTAGAGGAGGTGCAAGCATAAGATGAAATTAAACGAATTAATGCCTTCTGTACCTAGAAAAGCAAGAAAAAGAGTTGGAAGAGGAGAATCTTCAGGATTAGGAAAAACATCTGGAAAAGGAAGTAACGGACAAAACTCAAGAGCGGGTGGAGGAGTAAAAACTTACTTCGAAGGTGGACAAATGCCTATCTATAGAAGAGTTCCAAAAAGAGGTTTCTCTAACGCTATATTCAAAAAAGACTATGCTTTAATAAGCTTAGATTTATTAAATAAATTTGAAGATGGAGCAGAAGTTACTCCAGAAGTTTTATTCGAAACTGGATTAGTAAGAGAATTAAAAGATGGAATTAAAGTTTTAGGAAACGGAACTTTAGATAAAAAAGTAACTGTAAAAGCTCACAAAGTTTCTGCATCTGCTAAAGCAGCTATTGAAGCTAAAGGTGGATCAGTAGAAATTATAGAAGTTAAAACTTTTGCTGATGTTGCTAAAAACAATAAGTAAGAATTATTTAACTTGTTAGTTTAACAAAGCGGGGTGAAGTTGTTTTGACTTTGATGGAAAAGTTTACAGCGAAATTGAGTAGCATCTATCATATTCCTGAGTTAAGGGATAGAATTATCTTCACCTTGTTAATGTTCTTAGTTGCTAGAGTTGGAACATATATTCCAGCTCCTGGCATAGATGTAGACAGACTTGCTACTATGACAGAGCAAAGCGATATACTAGGATACATTAATATGTTCTCAGGTGGAGCATTTAAAAGAGTTTCTATCTTTGCTCTAGGAATAGTTCCTTATATTAACGCCTCGATAGTATTCAGTCTTTTGGCTGTTATTATTCCTAAAATTGAAGAGATTCAAAAAGAGGGAGAGGCAGGAAGAAACAGAATCACTCAGTGGACTAGATACTTGACAATAGCTATTGCTGTTATTCAAGGATTTGGTGTTTGTATGTGGTTACAATCTGTAGGTCTTGTTACTACACCAGGAGTAATGTTCTTCCTAACAACAATAGTTACTTTGACTGCTGGTACTGTTTTCCTTATGTGGATAGGAGAACAAATATCAATAAAAGGTATAGGAAATGGAGTTTCTTTACTAATCTTCCTAAATGTAATTTCTGGAGGACCAGCTAATGTTTCACAGACAATTCAAAAATTAGGAACAAGTAAGTTTCTTATTCCAATACTATTATTAATAGCAGCAGCGGCAGTAATTACAGTTGCAGGGATAGTAGTATTCCAATTGGGACAAAGAAAAATACCTATTCATTATGTAGGAAAAGGATTTAATGGAAGAGGTGGAATGGGGCAAAACTCATATATACCTTTAAAACTTAACAGTGCAGGAGTAATGCCTGTTATCTTTGCATCAGTAGTTATGATGATTCCATCAGTAATAATTAATGCAATTCCATCAGAATATACTTTTAAAACTACATTATCGATGGTATTTAGTCAAAATCACCCAGTATATATGATATTATATGCTGTAGTGATAATTTTCTTCTCATTCTTCTACACTGCAATAGTTTTTGATCCTGAAAAGGTAGCAGATAACTTGAAGCAAGGTGGAGGAACAATACCTGGAATAAGACCAGGGAATGAAACAGTTGAGTATTTAGAAGGTGTTGTTACAAGAATTACTTGGGGTGGTGCTTTCTTTTTAGCAGCTATCTCAATACTTCCATATGCTATATTTACTGCATTTAATCTTCCAGTTTTCTTTGGTGGAACAGGAATAATAATTGTGGTTGGAGTAGCTATTGATACTGTTCAACAAATTAATGCTCATCTTGTAATGAGAGAATACAAAGGATTTATATAAAGCTTTATATAAAAAACACAACTGTATAGTTGTGTTTTTTTATATTCAAACTATTAAAAACGTGCATTTTTTATATATTTATAGTATAATAGTAAAGTAATAAAAAAAATATTTTAAGGAGATGTTGTAATATGAATATTATGTTATTTGGTGCACCAGGTGCAGGAAAAGGAACTCAAGCTAAATTCCTTATAGAAAAATATGGAATTCCTCAAATATCTACTGGAGATATTTTAAGAGCAGCTATAAAAGAGGGAACTCCTATGGGACTTGAAGCAAAAAGATTTATGGACGAAGGAAAATTAGTTCCAGATTCAACTATCATAGGAATAATCAAAGATAGATTATCTCAAGAGGATTGTAAAAAAGGATTTATCCTAGATGGATTCCCAAGAACAATAGCACAAGCTGAAGCTTTAGAAGTATTAATGAAAGAAATGGGAATAACTTTAGATAAAGTTATCTCTTTAAATGTACCAGATGAATTAATCGTAGGAAGAGTAACTGGAAGAAAAGTATGTCCAGTTTGTGGAGCTTCTTTCCACGTTGAATTTAATCCACCAAAAGTAGAAGGAAAATGTGATCTTTGTGGAGCAGATCTTATCACTAGAAAAGATGATAATGCTGAAACTGTAACTAAAAGATTAGGAGAATATCATTCACAAACAGCTCCTTTATTTGATTTTTATCAAGAAAGAGGAGTACTTGTTGATATAGATGGAACTAAATCAGTTGAAGCTATAACACAAGAGATCTTCAATATTCTTGGGTAATTTTACCTAAATTAGAAAGGAAGTTGAAATGTCACTTATAAAAACTTTAGATGAAATTGAGCAAATAAGAAAAGTAAATCAAATTATAGCTAGATTGTATAAAGATGTTTTACCTCAATATATAAAAGCAGGAATAACAACTGGAGAAATAAATAAAATAGTAGAAGACTATATAAGATCACAAGGAGCAAATCCAGCGTGTATAGGAGTTGGAGGACCACACAATCCATATCCAGCTGGAGCTTGTGTTTCTGTAAATGAAGAAGTTGTTCACGGTATTCCAGGGGATAGAGTATTACAAGAGGGTGACATAGTTAGTGTGGACACTGTTACAGAGATCAACGGATTTTTTGGAGATTCAGCTATAACTTATCCAGTTGGAGAGATTGATGAAGAATCAAAAAGACTTTTAGAAGTAACTGAAAAATCAAGACAGATTGGAATTGAGATGGCAGTGGTTGGAAATAGAATTGGTGATATAGGACACGCAATTCAAAGCTATGTAGAAAAAAATGGTTTCACTGTTGTAAAAGATTTTGCTGGACACGGAGTTGGACACGCTATGCACGAAGATCCTATTATTGCTAACTTTGGAAGAAAAGGTAGAGGAATAAAAATTGAAAATGGAATGGTGCTAGCTATTGAACCAATGGTAAATGCAGGATCATATAAAGTTAATGTAAAAGATGATGGTTGGACTATTGTAACTAGAGATGGAAAGAGATCTGCACACTTTGAACACTCTATTGCAATCATTGATGGAAAGCCAGTAATTCTAAGTGAATTATAGGAAAAAAATATAATAAAAAGCTGGACTTTTTATATTTTTAGTGTTATAATAACGTGAAGTTCTGTTCGATAGGAGGAATTATGTCGAAAAAAGATGTTATCGAATTAGAAGGTACTATTTTAGAGGCCCTTCCAAATGCAATGTTTAAAGTTGAATTAGAGAATGGTCATACTATTTTAGGCCACATTTCTGGTAAAATGAGAATGAACTATATTAAAATTTTACCTGGAGATGGAGTAACTGTACAAATCTCTCCTTATGACTTGTCAAGGGGTAGAATAGTATACAGAAAGAAAAATTAATTTAATATCACGAAAGGAGGCAGACTAGTGAAAGTAAGAGTATCAGTTAAACCTATTTGTGACAAGTGTAAAGTTATCAAGAGACATGGGAAAGTAAGAGTAATCTGCGAAAACCCAAAACATAAACAAGTTCAAGGATAATTATTACAAAAGAGAGTTTGTTAAAAAAGTACTGATAATGGAGTGCTGTAAAGATATGGTGGCTGTAGAGTCATCCCCATAATCTGGAAATGGGCCATATCGAGGAAAGTATTTAGCTGGTTATTATACTGGCAAAATATATAAATTTTCGAAAGAGGAGGAAACAATTTTGGCTAGAATAGCAGGAGTAGATATCCCAAGAAACAAAAGAGTTGAGATAGCTCTAACTTACATTTACGGAATCGGAAAACCAACTTCACAAAAAGTATTAACAGAAGCTGGAGTTAACTTCGATACTAGAGTTAAGGATTTAACTGAAGAAGAAGTAAACAAAATCAGAGCCATTGTAGAAACTATTAAGGTAGAGGGAGATCTTAGAAAAGAAGTAAGACTTTCTATAAAAAGACTTATGGATATCAAATGTTACAGAGGATTAAGACACAAAATGAATCTACCTGTAAGAGGACAAAGTTCAAAAACTAACGCAAGAACTGTTAAAGGTCCTAAAAAACCAATCAAAAAATAATTAAGAGCATTTTAGAGAATTATAGAGTATTTTGTAATTTATTAGCAAGGGAGGTAGCTTAAGTTGGCTAAGAAAAAAGTAGCTAAGATCAAAAAGAAATTGAAAAATATTCCTAACGGAGTTGCTCATATACACTCAACTTTCAACAACACTATAGTTGCTATTACTGACGCAGAAGGTAAAGTTGTAAGCTGGAAATCAGGAGGTACTTCTGGATTCAAAGGTACTAAGAAAGGAACTCCATTTGCAGCTCAAATCGCAGCTGAACAAGCAGCAAATATAGCTATGGAAAATGGAATGAAAAAAGTAGAAGTAAAAGTGAAAGGTCCAGGTTCTGGAAGAGAAGCTTGTATCAGATCTTTACAAGCAGCTGGATTAGAAGTAACTAAAATCACTGACGTTACTCCAGTTCCACACAATGGTTGTAGACCACCAAAAAGAAGAAGAGTTTAATCTCACTTTATTTTGAAATTTGAAAAAAGTATCTGAAAAATTGAATACAAAGGAGGAATATTTAAAAAATGGCAAGAAATAGACAGCCTGTATTGAAGAAATGTAGAGCT
Source organism: Fusobacterium sp. (assembly GCA_030527385.1). Classification (GTDB taxonomy): domain Bacteria; phylum Fusobacteriota; class Fusobacteriia; order Fusobacteriales; family Fusobacteriaceae; genus Fusobacterium_A. The sequence goes on from JAUNAY010000007.1 coordinate 15,667, forward strand.
CTAGGTATTGATCCAGTTGTTTTAGGTGTTAACAAGTCTTCAAAAAGAGGACCAAGACCTAATGCAAACAAAAAACCTACAGAATATGCAGTTCAATTAAGAGAAAAACAAAAAGCTAAATTTATATATAACGTAATGGAAAAACAATTCAGAAAAATATACGAGGAAGCAGCTAGAAAACTTGGAGTTACTGGTTTGACTTTAATCGAATACTTAGAAAGAAGACTTGAAAACGTAGTTTACAGACTTGGATTTGCTAAAACTAGAAGACAAGCTAGACAAGTTGTATCACACGGACACGTTGCTGTAAACGGAAGAAGAGTTAATATCGCTTCTTACAGAGTTAAAGTAGGAGATGTAATATCTATAATAGAAAATTCTAAAAACTTAGATATTATCAAAACTGCTGTTGAAGATGCTAGAGTTCCAGCTTGGTTAGAGCTAGACAAAGCAGCATTCTCTGGAAAAGTTCTTCAAAATCCAACTAAAGATGACTTAGATTTCGATCTAAACGAATCATTAATAGTTGAATTCTACTCTAGATAATAAGCCCTTTTAATAGGAGTTGATTTGATGTTAAAAATTGAAAAACATGCAAGGGGTATTAATATTACCGAAGTAAAAGAGAGTGAATTTAAAGGACAATATATTGTTGAACCTTTATATAGAGGCTATGGGCATACTGTTGGTAATGCTTTGAGAAGAGTTTTACTTTCTTCTATCCCAGGAGCTGCTATTAAAGGAATAAGAATAGACGGTGTTTTAAGCGAATTCTCAGTTATGGACGGAGTTAAAGAAGCTGTTACTGAAATAATCCTTAATATAAAAGAAGTTGTTGTTAAAGCCGAAACTACTGGTGAAAGAAGAATGACTCTTTCTGTAAAAGGACCAAAAGTAGTAACTGCAGCTGATATAATACCAGATGTAGGAATAGAAATAGTAAATCCTGAGCAAGTTATTTGTACAATAACTACAGATAGAGAACTTGACATGGAATTTTTAGTAGATACTGGAGAAGGATTTGTTGTATCAGAAGAAATTGAAAAGAAAGATTGGCCAGTTGATTATATAGCTATTGACGCTATATACACACCAATTAGAAAAGTTTCTTACAGCATTCAAGATACTATGGTAGGAAGAATGACTGATTTCGACAAACTTACTTTAGATATTGAAACTGATGGAAGTATAGAAATAAGAGATGCACTATCTTATGCAGTAGAATTATTAAAATTACATTTTGATCCATTCTTAGAATTAGGAAACAAAATGGAAAATCTAAGAGCAGAGGCTGAAGAAGAGGAAGAAACTGCTGTAAGCCACGCTAAAGATGATAATATCTTAAACACTAAGATAGAAGAACTTGATTTAACAGTTAGATCATTTAACTGCTTAAAGAAAGCTGGAATAGAGGAAGTAAGTCAATTGGCTAAATTGTCATTAAACGAACTTCTAAAAATTAAGAATCTAGGAAGAAAATCACTTGATGAAATCCTAGAAAAAATGAAAGAATTAGGATATGATCTATCACAAAATGGATCTCCTGAATAAGAAGATAAGGAGGATAGCTAACTAATGAACCACAATAAGTCATATAGAAAGTTAGGAAGAAGAGCTGATCACAGAAAAGCTATGCTAAAAAACTTAACTATATCTTTATTAAGTGCTGAAAGAATAGAAACTACTGTAACAAGAGCTAAAGAATTAAGAAAATTCGCTGAAAGAATGATAACTTTCGGAAAGAAAAATACTTTAGCATCTAGAAGAAACGCTTTTGCTTTCTTAAGAAATGAAGAAGTTGTAGCTAAATTATTCAACGAAATAGCTCCAAAATATGCTGAAAGAAATGGTGGATACACTAGAATCATCAAAACTTCTGTAAGAAAAGGTGACTCAGCAGAAATGGCTATAATCGAATTAGTTTAATAATTAGATTATAATATAAATTAAGAGAGACTTTAT
>JAUNAY010000213.1 GCA_030527385.1 Fusobacterium sp.
GGAATAGGATTAGTTGCTGTTATGGTTGTTGGAACGATATTACGTAAAGTAAATATTTTTGGGACAACAGAAGTAAAAGTAACTAAAGTAGAAGTTGGAGCTTTATCGGATATGAATTTATATACAGGAATGGTAGTTCCTGGAGAGGTAGTACCTATATATATTTCAGCTCCAGCAGTAGTTGAAAAAGTACTTGTTACAGAGGGAGAACATGTAACTAAAGATACTCAACTTATGGTTTTTAGTAATAAGAGTCTTATAGAAAATGAGAATCTATTAAAAATGAATGAATTAGATATAAGAGATATTGAATTAAGAATAGCAGATTTAGAATCTGGTTCAATGAAATTAGAATTAGATAATAGATCATTTGAAATAAAAAATTTAAAAGAAAGTGTAAATGCAGATGAAAGAAAACTTTCAGTAGTTCAACAAGAATCTAGAGTTCTAACAGAAAGATCAGATGTTTATACTAAACTTTTAGAAAAAGATGGAGTTTCTGCAACTGAAGCAAACAAAATTATGTCAGAAGCAGGAAGAAAAAAGGTTGAATTTGAAGATTTAAAAACTAGTTTGGAATTAAATAAACAAAAGTATGAATTAGCAAAGGTTAGTTTTGAAAGTTTAAAAAGACAACTTGAAATTGACAAAGCTCAATTAACTTCAAAATTACAAAAATTAAGATTGGAACATGAACAATTAGTTTTAAGGGATAAGCAATTAAGACAACCACTTGTGGCTGGAGTGGACGGAGTAGTAGTAGGATTAGATGTTGTAGAAGGAAGCGTTGTAAATCCAGGAGAAAGACTTTTAGCTGTTTCTACTTCGGGAGAAAATATGGTAAATGTTGAAGTACCATTATACCAAGCTGGGTCAATAAAAAAAGGACAACCAGCTCTTATAATTTCTAGAGATTATAATGGAGATAAGGAATATAAAGGAATAGTTGAAAGAGTTTCAACAGCAGCGGTAGCAAGTAAATATAGCAAAGGAAATGACAAAGTTATTCAAGTTGAAGTATCAATAAAAGATGAGAATGATTTAAGTCCTGGGTTTATAGCTGATGTTGAAATTAGTGGAGCTTCTAAAGATGCTGTTCCAGTTATTAATAGTTTCTCTGTAATTGAAGAAAATCAAGAATATTTTGTATATATTAATGATGAAGGAAGAGCAAGAAAACAAAAAATAAAAGTAGGAGCAAGAACTGCAAATAGTTATGAAGTTTTAGATTTACCGATTGGAACAGAAGTTGTAGTAAATCCGTTTAAAGTTAGAAATGGTGAAAGAATAAGGATTGTGGATTAAGTATGAAAATGATTTTTTGGTTAGCTTATAAAATGTTACTGGGGAATTTGAAAAGAGCTATTTTTCCTTTTCTTGGAGTAGTAGGAGGAATTTCTGCATTAGTGCTATCTCTTGCGTTAGGAGATGGAGGAGAAAAAATGATAACTACTAATCTTATGGCAATAGGAAATAATAGAATTATGCTTGGGGGAGATGAGCTAAGTAAAAGAGATATTCAAATACTGGAAAATTATCCATTTGTAGATTATGTTTTTTTTCCAGAAGCTAGAAAATATGATGGCAATAATATTTTTAGAGGATATTCTAAAAAAGCTTTGATGGCTATGGGATTAAATTCAAATCTAGGAAATATGGAAGTTATTTTAGATAAAACTCAATATCCAGATGCTAATATAGGAGATAGAATAGAACTATTGACAGAAAGTGGAAGAAAAAATTTTGTTGTAGCAGATTTATATGAAGAAAAAAATCCTTTTGAATTAACAAGACAAGGTAATAGAATAATAGTTTCTCAAGATTATTTTGGAAAACTATTTGGGATATATCGTTTTAAAGAGGTTGTAGTTTCTTTTTATCCTAATGAGGATTCAGAAGAATTGATTCCAATAATCTTAAAAAAATTCAATCTTGATAGAAGAGGATTAAATCATATAAAATTATTAGAGACTCCCGAAGTTTATAAAAGATTAATGAAAATTCAGAAACTAGTAAGAAATACTTTAGGTGTTTTAGCCTTTATCTCTATTTGTTTGGGTGGATTTGGAATAATGAATTTGATTGCTGGAGGAGTAAGAGCAAGAACTGTTCATATAGGTATATTAAGAGCAATTGGATTGCCTAAAGAAGATGTAACAAAAGTATTTTTAGCTGAAGGAGTTATAATAGCTATTTCAGGAACTATATGCGGGTTATTATTTGGGATAATAGGTGGTTTTTTAGCAGAAAAATTAATATGTTTTAAAACAGGAACATCCGGATTATATCC
>JAUNAY010000214.1 GCA_030527385.1 Fusobacterium sp.
GATTTAACTAATAATAAAATTTTAAAGAGTTGCTTTTTATGGCAACTCTTTTTATAATTTTACAATATAACATTAATTGATTTTAAAATAAAAAATAGCTCTCTATAACTTTAAATTATAGAAAGCTATCTCAAATATAAACTAATTATTTTTTATTTAACAGCAACAACTTCAATTTCAACTTTAACATCTTTTGGAAGTCTAGCCACTTCAACACAAGCTCTAGCAGGTTTTACATCTCCTAAATATTCAGCATAAACTTCATTGATAGCTGCAAAGTCGTCCATATTTTTAATGAAAACTCCAGCTTTAACAACATCTTTCATAGAATATCCAGCTTCTTCAAGAATAGCTTTTACATTTTCAAGAGATTGTCTAGTTTGAGCTTTTACACAATCAGAAACAAGAGTCATAGTTTCAGGAACAAAAGGAATTTGTCCAGATACATAAAGAACTCCATTTGCTTCAATAGCTTGTGAATATGGTCCTAAAGCAGCGGGTGCTTTTTCAGTGTGAATTATTTTTTTCATTTTTTCGTCTCCTTCTTTTTTGATTTTTATTAATTTTTTTACTATTTCTAATACTTCCTTAGCTCGTGGAATATCTGCTCCATCTTTTCCATACTTTGAATACAAAACACTATTATTTTTATCTACTATAAAAGTTGCTGGAAGTTGCAATTCATTTCCCTCATATTCACCGTGAATTAAACCATATGATTTTGCAACTTTTACTTTATCCATTAATCTATCTGATTTTAATTCTTCTATATTTTTTGCAGCGTTTATTTCAAACTTATTATATAACTTAGCTTCTGGATCACATATTAATTCAAATTTTATTTTTGTTTTTTCATTTTCCTTCTCTATTATTTCTTTCCTAGATTGCAATACTATTTTTACATCAACATTTAATTTTTGAAATTCTTCATATAATTTATTATACTCCATTATATCTAATTGACATATAGTACAACCATAATAACGTAAAAATACCAATACTCCCATTTTCTCTTTTTTATTCTCATAATAACTCTTTGTTGTTCCGTCAATTGAATCATATAAAAAATTTTCAATTATATCATTTTCTTTAAGTTTCATAACTTTCTCCCTTATTTTTAGTTATTAATCTCCTCCCCATCAACTTCATAACTACATTCACATTTTATTGTACCTGTTCTATATTTTAAATGTGCATATGTAAATGCAAACAATACAACTCCTATATTTCCTAATAATAAAGGTAAAGAAAGACTACTTCCCAATAATACTGCTTGCAAAGCAAAAATAACTATTGCTATTGTCACTAAAATTTTAACTTTTATTTCCCCTAAATAAAATGGTGAATTTCTCCATTGATTTGGAAACTTCTTAGCAACAAATAATAATGACAATACTATCATAGAATTGGTAACACTTTGAACTGTTGTTACTATTTTTGATATAATACTAATATCTAAATTTGTTACAATTGGGATTAAACCTACAAAGAAGAATATAGTTAATAAATACATTGGTGTTTTATACTCTTTATGAAGAGTTGCAAGTTTTTTTGGTATCCAACCATCATTTGCTGCTTGCATTAATGGTTTTGTTGCTGATGCCAATTGTGAATTAAGAGTAGAAATTAATGCCGCCCAAGCTCCTCCAACTATAAAAAATGTATATAATCCTTTAGAAAGTATAGCTTCTGCTACTAATGTTAATGGTTTATTAGCCACTTTAAAAACAGGAAAAACTCCAGATGCAACTGTTGACATAAAAGCATATAATATTGCTACTGCCAATGTTGAAAAAATCATTACCTTTGGAATATCTTTGGTTGGATTTTTTGCTTCTCCTGATAAATTGGCAATTACTTGTGCTCCCCCCGTTGCAAAAGTTAATTGTGCTGTTGCTCTTAAAAGTCCTAACCAACCCCCTGTCATAAATTGTTTAGGATCTAAATACTTAGGATCAACTTTTGTTATCCCAAAAACTGTAAATATAGTTAAAGCCACTACTAGGGATACTACAATAACATTTTGAAATTTAGCAAATTTATCAATTCCAAAAAAATTTAAACTATATAATATTACAAGAATTCCTACTGCCAATATTTTTCTTGGAATAAAAGGTAAAAAAGGTAATGCATAATCTGCAAATGACAGACAATACATTGATAATGATATATTTGTTAAAATAAAAATTATTGTATATGCTCCTGTATATTTTTCTCCCAATAAAGATGAAATTATTGAATGGTTAAACGAATCAAACATAGACCCTAAAAGGC
>JAUNAY010000215.1 GCA_030527385.1 Fusobacterium sp.
CCCAACAAAATTAAGAGTTTTATTTTTTAAATCTTCCTCTGCTCCCTCTACAAACTTAAATTCCTTTCCGTCATAAGCTATTGCATTTATCGTAAAATCTCTTCTTTTTAAGTCCTCTAATATATTTTCAGTAAATTCTATATTTTGTTTTTTTCTATTTTCTGGAACTCCTATATCTTTTCTATATTTTGCTATTTCATAAGTTTTTTTATTATAAACAATTTGAATTATTCCAAAATGTTTCCCTATCTCTTTTGGAGAGAAGTTTTTAAATATTTCTAAAAGTTTTGTATATTCTATATTTGTAACAAAATCACAGTCAGTCGGCTCAATTCCTAAAAGTGAATCTCTTACATATCCACCGACTATATATCCATCTCCATATTGTTGAAGTATTTTTAATATATCTTTTTCATCTTTTGACAGATTTAATTGTCTCATATTTCATCACCTAATCTATTATAACTTATTATAATCAAAATTACAAAAGGAGTTGACTTGTACAACTCCTTTCATACAAACTATTTATTTAATTTTTCTCTTTGTCTTGCCTCAAATTTTTCTTTTTCATTATAAAATACTGCTATTTCATCTTCTGGCTTTACCTCTTGTTTTAAAATATATCTTGTTTTATAATCTTTAAATAATCTAAAGAATGTTCCACTTAACATAAGCATTACTGCTATATTTACAAATGTAGGTACTGCAGTAGTAAAATCTGCAAATAACCATACTGCTTGCCCTGGCATTCCTTTCAATGTAACAATAGCAACCATCACAAAACCAGGTACTGGATAGAATATTTTATAAAACTTTAAAATTCCATCTTTTAATTTTGGAGATCTTTTCATAAGATGTCTTAAAATTATTTCATAATAAGCATACCAACCTGATGAAGTTGTTACTCCAAATAAGAATATTCCAACTGCTATTACTATTTTGCTTGCTGAACCCATTCCAGTTTCAAATGCACTAAGTGTTAAATCTGCTCCTGTTTTTCCGCTACTCCACACTCCAGTAATAACTATTACAAAACAAGTCAATGTACAAACTACCATAGTATCAACAAATACTTCAAAAGCTCCCCATAGCCCTTGCTTGATTGGGTGATCTGTTTGAGCAGAAGCGTGAATCATCGGAGAACTTCCCCAACCAGCTTCATTACTGAATACTGATTTCGACATTCCTTGTCTAACAATAAATCTAAATGATGCCCCTGCAAACCCTCCAACTGCTGCTGTTCCATTGAAAGCTCCATCAAAAATCAGTTTAATAGCAGTAGGTAAATTTTCTATATTTACAAGAATTATATATAAAGCTGCTAGGATATAGAAAAGACACATAAATGGAACAAGTTTACCTGCTAATTTTCCAAGCCCTTTAATTCCACCAATAATAATAATATAGTTACATACTATATATGCTATACTTGCATAAAGAATTGGTATCCCAAAAGCAGAATTCATAGCTTCAGATACTGTATAATTTTGTACTGTGATGAAGAATGTCGAGAAAATACCTCCACCAAATATTACTGCTGGTATAATCCACCATTTATGCCCTTTTTCATCTCCAAGTCCCTTTTCCATATAATAAGTTGGTCCACCATATAGTTCACCTTTTTCATCTTTTTCTCTATAATAAACTCCCAGAGAAACTTCTGCCATTTTAAGAATCATTCCTACAAAAGCTGCAACCCATAACCAAAACAAAGCTCCTGGTCCTCCAACTGCCATAGCTGTCGCAACTCCACCAATATTTCCAACCCCTACGGATCCTCCAATAGCTGTTGATACTGCTTCAAAAGGAGTAATTAGTCCTTCTCCTCCCTCTTCTCCCTTGTTTCCTTTTTTTATTATTTTCATAATAGTTTCAGAAAATATATGTTTTAGATGTACAACTTGGAAAAATCCCGTTTTAAAAGTAAAATAAAACCCCGTACCTAAAATAATAACAATAATTGGCAACCCCCAAAGGAAATTAACCACTGCCTCAAAAACTTTTAACATTTTTTACCCCCTATGATCTTTTATATAAAATCTTTCTACCTACAACAGTAGCATCAATGTTTGTAGAAAGCATTTTAATTAAACTATTCTATTTCACAATTTTTTACAAAAGTTTCAAAAATTCTTTTCATTTCCTCATTTCCTCTAGCTGTCATCATCTCAGGGTGCCATTGTATTCCATAAAGGAACTTATGAGATTTCATCTGAAATGCCTCTATAACTCCATCATTAGCTGTTGCTATTACTGTTAATCCTTCTCCTAAT
>JAUNAY010000216.1 GCA_030527385.1 Fusobacterium sp.
AATATTAGTATAAATAGTATTTTAAATATTCCTGTTTTTAATAAATAAAGTGATTCTAATAACTTGACAGAAGGTGGCATAAAAAATATAGTCATATTTGCCAATAAAAAATCACTTGCTTTTTCTATCTTTTTCAATTTTATAACCTTAAAATATAATAGAGCAAATAACAATAACATTCCATTTATAGTACCAGGTAATGGAAATTTTAATACTTGCGACATTAATACTCCAATATAGTTAATAATAAAAATAATTAAAAATTCTTGTATCATTTTTCTCCTCCTTAAATATCATAAAAAACATTTTAGCACTATTTGTTCAGAATTGCAAAACTTTTAACTCTATATTTTTTATTAGTACATCAAAAAGACTGATTCTAAACGAATCAGCCTTTCAAAAAATTTTTTATTTTTTATTAGTCTCTTGGTTTCATTTGAGGGAATAATAGTACATCTCTAATAGAGTCAGATTGAGTTAATAACATAATTAATCTATCTACTCCGATTCCCATTCCTCCTGTAGGTGGTAGTCCATATTCTAGTGCTTCTACGAAGTCATCATCAATTACTGGAGTAGCTTCGTCATTTCCTCTTTCTGCTTCTTCAACTTGATCTTCAAATCTTCCTCTTTGATCTGCTGGATCTTGTAACTCAGAGAAAGCATTTGCATATTCTCTAGCATCAATAAATAACTCAAATCTATCTGTAAATCTTGGATCTTCTTCATTTCTCTTAGATAATGGAGAAATTTCTACTGGGTGTCCATAAACAAATGTAGGTTGAACTATTGTTTCTTCACATTTCTCTTCAAAGAATTGGTTTACAACGTGTCCTACTGTATTCATATGTGGAGCTATTTCTACGTGATGTTCTTTTGCTAAAGCTTTAGCTTCTTCAAAAGTCATATTTTTATCCCAGAAATCAACACCAGTAGTTTCTTTTATTAAATCTACCATATGTACTCTTTTAAAGTTTTCAAGTATTAAAGTTTTTCCATTATATTCTACAGTTGTAGTTCCTAAAACTTTCTTAGCTAGAGTTGTTATAATTTCTTCAGCTAAATCCATCATATCTGTAAAGTCAGCATATGCTTGGTACATTTCAATCATTGTAAATTCTGGGTTATGTCTTGTGTCCATTCCCTCATTTCTAAAGTTTCTTCCTAGTTCATAAACTCTTTCAAGTCCTCCAACTATAAGTCTTTTTAAATATAGTTCTGGAGCTATTCTCATATATAGATCCATATCTAGTGTATTATGGTGAGTTATAAATGGTCTTGCTGCTGCTCCTCCAAGAATTGGGTGCATTAATGGAGTTTCAACTTCTAAGAATCCTTTATTATCTAAAATTTCTCTAATTCCTTTTATGATTTGAGTTCTTTTTATAAAAGTATCTCTTACATCTTTATTCATTATTAAGTCAACGTATCTTTTTCTATATCTAGTTTCTACGTCTGTTAATCCGTGGAATTTTTCAGGTAAAGCTCTTAAGTTTTTAGAAAGTAATTCTAATGAAAGTGCTCTTAAAGTAAGCTCTCCAGTTTTAGTTATAAATAGTTCTCCCTCTAGTCCGATTATATCTCCTACTCCAATTTTTTTAACTACTTCAAATACTTGTTCTCCAAGTATGTCTTGTCTTAAATATACTTGAATTCTTCCAGTACGATCTTCTATATGTGCAAATACAGTTTTTCCTTTTCCTCTGTATGCCATTATTCTTCCTGCAGTTTTATATTTTAAGTTTTCCTCAGGAGTATGAGTTAAAATATCCCCTACCATGTACTTCTTGTCGAACTTATGCCCAAAAGGGTTTACTCCTAATTCTTTTAATTCTTCTACTTTTTTCCATTTTTCCATAACTAAACTTTCTTTAGCTACTCTGTCAAAATATCTTTCCATGGTGTCCTCTCCTTATATAAAATTTTATTTTAATTTAAGCAAATATATACTACTTTTTGTACTCCAAGAAGTGTTAGAATAATTTTGTCTTACATAAGTAAAATAGTTTCTAGCTTCCTCTTTGTTTCCAAGTTGTGCATAGGCTATCGCCATATTATAATATATTTCTGCTTTTTTGTCATTGTTTTTTTCTAAATTTAGTGCCTTTTTAAAGTTTTCTACTGCTTTTTTATAATTTTCTACTTGTATACTACTTTGTCCCATATAGTAATATAGCTGATTACTTTCATCATAATCTTTATTAATTTCACTCGCCCTTTGGAAATGTACAAGAGCTTCTACATAATTTCCATTATTATAGCTATTTTCTCC
>JAUNAY010000008.1 GCA_030527385.1 Fusobacterium sp.
ATAAATGGTTTAAGTGATATTCAAAAAAAACTTTTATTATTATTAGCAGAAAAAAAAGATAATAAAGATATAGCTGAAGATATGGGAATAACAACATCAACAGTGAGAACACATAAATTTTATCTTCAAAAGATGAAAAGACAAGCAAAAATTTTGCTAGCTTTAATGGAAGCATTAGAGATAGAAGAGAAAAAAGACAAAAAATTGGAGCTAAAAAATGAGAGAGATGAAAAATTAAAAACAGAAAAAATATTTTCTATAAATTCACTGCACCCATTTTTTACACAATATAATTTAAAATAGGAGTTGTTTATGTTGGAAACCAAACTGAAAAAAAATCGTTGGAATTTGATTATGTTTATAATAAGTTACACAATAAATAATATTATTAGTGGGATAGTTTATGATGTATATATAAATTATTTACAAGATACATCTGAAAATTTAGCTAAATCCTTTTGGTCATACTACGGGTATTCAGCTTTTGTAGGAGCGTTTTTACTTCTTTTTATATCTAAAATAGGATATAAAAAAATAGTAATATTTTGCAGTTTATCCTGCTCAATAACATTGATATTGGCATCTTATTTTAAAGAAAACTATATATTTTATATTTCAACACTCTTTATTTTAACTGGAATACAATTACACTTTTCAGTTTTATCTCCATATATAGCTACATATGCAGATTTTAAAGAGAAGATTAAATGGTTTTCAAGAGCTTTTTATATTGGGTATGTAGGATTTTTTCTTTCTACATATTTAGGTGGATATTTTGTTGTAAAATTATTTGCTAAATATATTGGTAAAAATTTTGATGAAGCAAAAACAATAACAGCCACAGTTTTGGAGATGAATGATGTAACAAAGGGAATCTATATAGATTCTATGGGAAAAGTACTAATGATATCTGGAATAATCTCTTTATTTGCTCTAATACCAGCCTTTTTAATAAAAGAGGAGAAAGAGGATTATATCTATCAAAAGAAAGAAAAACATAAGTTAGCAGAGATAAAATCTGATCTGAAAAAACTTTTGAGAAAGAATACAGTTATATATTTAATATATTGGGGACTTACAAACTTTGGAATGGGATTGTTTACTTCATATTTTACTGTTTTCTTAAATAGAGTTTTATATATAGATAAAGCTACATCATCTCTATTAGTTTCTATCTCTTATGGAGCAATGGTAATCTTTATGTTATTTACAGATAGATGTGTAAAGAGATTTGGACAAGTAGTAACCCTTGTAGGTACTTCATTGATGGCAATTCCATTTATGTTGCTTATAGCTCAAGGGGATAGATTTGGAAGTAGTATGGTTTGGGTAGTAGGAGTTTCATTATTTATGAGAGCAGGATTAATGAATCTTAGCAGTCCAATAGATAGCTCTTTCTCAATGGAAATAGTGGATCCAGAGTTAAGACCTATATATGCTTCAATTATAAATTTTATTGCTGGAATAGCAAGTATAGCAAGTGGATATTACACAGGAAAATATTTATTTGTAACTTTAGAGGGGTATAGACAAGCTTACTATATAGGAGCAGGAATATATGGAGTAGCAAGTTTAATTTTTATTCTTAATTTTATGAAATACAATAGAGTTTCGTCAGAAGAAGAGATGAGATAGGAGGTTAAATTGAGAGAGAGTGACATAAAGAAATTAAATGAGTTACACACCCTTTTAAGAGAGATAGAATATATTAAATATACATTAAATGGGCTTCTTTATTGGGATAAAATAACTAAGATGCCAAGAGGTGGAATATATTATAGAAGTGAAGTGATGGCACATTTTGGTGAAGAGTTATATAAAAAGTTTTCCTCATCAAAACTTCATAAGTTAGTAGATTATTTTGAAAAAAATTATGGTGATGATATAAAAATAAATTCTATGATTAGGAGAATTAAAAGAAATTATATCTATGTAAATCAAATTCCTAAAAAGATATATAAAGAATATATATCACATATTTCAATGTCTGAAATGGCGTGGCAAGAAGCTAAGGAAAAAAATGATTTTTCTATATTTGCTCCATATTTAGAAAAAATAATATGCTATTTTAAAGAGTTTGCAGAATATTGGGGATATAAGAATGATCCGTATGATGCTTTAATTGAGTATTATGAAGATGGAATAACCACTGAACTTTTTGATAAATTAATACCTGATCTTAAAAAATTTGCTATGGAAACTTTAAAAAGAATAGATTTACCAAAAGAAAATAAAAAGCAAAGAAAAGAGTTTTCTTTTGAAAAACAGAAAGAGTTATCAGAAAAATTGTTAAAGATAATAGGCTTTGATTTTCAATATGGAAGAGTAGATATCAGTGAGCACCCTACAACGTTAGCAAACTCGCCACAAGATGTAAGAGTAGTAACAACTTTTAGTAAAGAGGAGATATTTAAAGGAATATACAATACTTTACACATAGGTGGGAAAGGTATTTATGAGCAGGATATAGATATTAATCTTTTGGGGACTTTACTTGGAGAGGTTTCAACTTTTGCATTAGAAGAAGCAGAAGCAAAAATATATGAAAGTATTATAGGAAAAGATAAAAATTTTTGTAAATTATTATTAAGGGAGATAAAAAATATTTTTCCTAAAGAGTATAAGGATATGACTTTAGAAGATATTTACAAAAAAGTTAATAAAATAGAGCCATCTTTTATTAGAATAGATGCTGATGAGTTGACATCAATACTTCATATTATTATTAGATATGAAATAGAAAGAGATTTGATAAATAATAAAATAGCAGTAAAAGATCTGCCAGATATTTGGAGATCTAAATATAAAGAGTATTTAAAAATAGAACCAACTGAAGACAGCAAGGGAGTTTTACAAGATATACATTGGGCAGCAGGCTACTTTGGATATTTCCCTAGTTATCTTCTTTCGGGAATATATGCTGGACAGATAGTAGCTTCAATGAATAGAGAACTAAAAAATATAACTGAAAATATAGATGAAGAGAATTTAAAAGAGATTCATAGATGGTTGAAAGAGAATATTCATAGACACGGAGCTGTATATACTCCTAAGGAGTTAATTATGAATATTTCAAAAGAAGAGATAAACTCAAAATATTATATAGAGTATTTAAGAAAAAAATACATTGAATTATATAAAATATAATAAAACAAAGTGGGAGGAAGTCTATGGAAAAATTATTATTAAAATTTGGGTTTGGTGAAAAGCTTAGAAAAAATCTTTTTGCCATATTGATTATCTCGTTTGGAGGAGCTATCATTTACGGGCTACCATATTTTAGATATGACTATTATGATGCTTACTTACAAGTCTACAATCTAAACAATACACAAATGGGAGTTTTTGGAAGTATTTTTGGTGTCTTTGGAATGATATCTTATCTTTTTGGTGGATATGTGGCAGACAGGGTATCAATTAGAAAAATAATTGTATTATCATTAGTAGGAACAGGGGTAGGAGGATTTGTACATCTATTACCACTATCGTTCTATTCATTAGTTGCTCTTTATGCTTTTTGGGGATTTTCATCTCTTTTTGCTTTCTGGCCTGCGTGTGTAAAAGCAGTTCGTATGATGTCAGATTCTGATGGACAAGGAAAAGCTTTTGGAATTTTTGAAGGTGGAAGAGGAGTAGCAGCAGCTCTTGCAGCTTCTTTAGCAGTAATTGCTTTTAGAATGGGAGCAAAGGCACTAGGAGATACTCTTGGTATGAGATATATAATTATCTTCTATTCTGTAATAACTATTTTATGTGGGGTTCTTGCATATTTTAATATGGACGACGAAGTTATAAATGATGGGGAAAAAATATCTTTTAAAGATATAGGTGCAGTTGTAAAATTACCAGCAGTATGGATAATTGCAATTGTAACATTCTGTAACTATGTTTTCACACTATCTTTATACTATTTTGTACCTTATGCTACTTCACTTTTAGGAATGACAGTAGCTTCAGCAGCATTGTTAGCAGCAGTTAAGAGATATATATCTCCTGTTTCAAATATTGGAGGAGGATATATTGGAGATAAGATAGGAACAGGAAATCTATTATTAGTATCATTTCTTGTTATGGCAGCAGGAACAGCTGGAATATTATTATTACCTTTAAAAACATCAACAGTGATAATCTGGTTGTTTGTTATTTTATACATAGTAAACTATCTTTTCTATCAAGTAAACTATAGTTTAACTTGGGCTATGATGGAGGAGGGAGCAATTCCAGATAAATATTCAGGAACAGCAGCAGGACTTATTTCAACAGTAGGATATTTACCAGATATTTTTATCTCTCTTATGGCAGGAAAATTATTAGATAGTTACCCAGGTGCTGAAGGGTATAGATATTTCTTTGGTTTCTTAGTGGTAATGTTACTATTAGGGGCAGTATTTGTTAAGATTTGGAAAAATTATTTAAAGAATAATAAGCTTGAAAAATAAAAAAAGGTTAGGTTAGTATTATGATGAAAAAGTGTTTGGATAAAAAAATAGTAGAGTTGTTTCCTAAATTTAATTCAAAAGATGAATTTTTAGATTTTGCATTTGAAACTTTAGGATATATTAAAAACGAAGATTTTACAGAAGAGAATAAAATAAATTTTGCTTTGAATATTGGACTTGAGATAGTGGAAAAATTCTCTGAAGAGGAGAGAGAAATTTCTATATATTCAATGCTAGCAAGTAAGATGAAAAATGGAAGAAATTGTTTTGAGTTTTTAGCAGAAAATGGAAAATTTGATGTTTTAAATGCAAATAAAGATATACCAGAGATATTAGTATTTGATGGAAAAACTCAACCTATTTTTGATTATAAAGAGTGCTTATTTGAAAAAGTTTTTGTAGAAACACCTCTTGATACAGACAAAGATGGAAAAAGAGATTTAATAGCTGTATATATAAGAAGACCTAAAGAAACATTAAAAGGAATGAAAGTTCCAGCAATATATGTAGCTGATCCGTATATGTTAACTTGTATAGATGAATGGTATGAAAATATGCCAAATGTTGACTTAGATTTAAAAGCTTTTGAAGATCAAAACATAACAGCTGAAGATGTGATATATAAAGGAAGAGAAAGAAATCTCCCTTTAGAAAGAGAGAAAAAAGGTGAAGCAAAAACTTCAGAAACAGAGGAGATAACTTTAGATTGTATAACAGCTTGGTACAACTATTTTAATTCAAGAGGATTTGCTTCTGTATACTCTGCTGGAGTAGGAACAAAAGGTTCAGAAGGAATGAACTGTTGTGGTTCTGAAGAAGAAAAAATCTGGGTAATAGCTGTAATTGAATGGTTATGTGGAAAAAGAAAAGCTTATACTAATAAAACAGATAATATTGAAATAAAGGCTGACTGGTGCAATGGAAAAGTAGCTATGTCAGGAAAATCATATTTGGGAACTTTGAGTATAGCAGCTGCTTCGACTGGTGTAGAGGGGCTAAAGACTATAATACCAGAAGCAGCAATTTCAAGTTGGTACAATTATTATCACGGAAATGGACTTAATATGGCTCCATTGGGGTGGCAAGGAGATGATGCCGACTTATTAACTGGACATTGTAGAAGTAGAGATCTAAATGAACTTCCAACATTAAAACAACAAGCTGACGATGTTATTGAAGAGTTAAGAAAAGGAATGGATAGAGAAAATGGAAACTATAATAGTTTTTGGGACGAAAGAAACTATTTAAAAGACATAAAAAATATGAAAGCAAGTGCTTTTATTGTACACGGAATAAACGACTGGAATGTAAAGACTATTCATTGTCATCTTTTCTGGAAAGAGATGGAAAAATATAATATTCCTAAAAAAATGATACTTCATCAAGGAGATCACATATATATTCACGATCTGAAAGGAATTGATTTCAATGACATTATGAATAGATGGTTAAGTTACTGGTTATATGATATAGATAACAATGTTATGGAGGAAGTACCAGAAGTTTTAATTCAAGATAATATAGATATTTCTAAATGGCATACTACTTATGATGGAGATCAAGTTGAGTATTTTGTTAGTGATAATAAATTAGCAAAAATAGGAGATAAAACAGAAAAAGAAGTATGTTTAAAAGATGATATTGATTCTACAAAATTTGATAGAGAAAAGAAAAATTTTGAAGAGTGGCAAAAAGATATGATTTTAGATAGCGAAATAGAAAAAGATTATCGTTTAATCTATTTAACAGATGAGCTAGAAGAGGATTTAAGAGTATCTGGAGATATAACTGTTGAGATCGAAGCTGCAACAGATAGCAAAACAGGAATATTAAGTGCAATGTTAGTAGATTTAGGAGAAGAAAAAAGAGCCACTGTTGAGCAATATATTACAGGAAATAAAAAAATCTATCTTGGAAAAAATGCTGGATATATGGAAGAAAAAGATTTTGTAATTGAGAAAGAGCCGTCTCCATTTAAAATTATTAGTAGGGGATCTATCAATATTCAAAATAGAGAAAATAATTATTGTAAAAAAGCAGTAGAAGAAAATAGATTTTATAAATATAGTTTTAATATGATTCCAACAGATTATACAATAAAAAAAGGTCATAGAATGGAATTAGTAATATTAGGAAGTGATGTTGAGATAACAACTAGACCTAAAAAAGTAACTAATTATAAAATTAAGGAAAATAGTATAAAAGTAAGAGTTCCATTGATAAAAAAATAAAAAATAATAATTAAAAGATTACACTCAAAGCTTAGAATAAAGTGGAGAGTGTAATTTTTTTGTTTAAATCTATTGCAAACTTAAAATAATCTGTTAAACTAAAATTATAAGAGGAAATAATTATTTATGAAATCCTATGGAGGAAGACAATGCTAGATAAATTGAGAGAAGAAGTTAAGAAAAGAGTTAAGAAAAAAAGATATATACATACTTTAGGAGTTGAGGAAAAAGCTGTTGAGTTAGCTCAAAAATATGGAGTTGATGAAACTAAGTGCAGAATAGCAAGTATTTTACACGATGTAGCTAAACAGATGGAAGTAAGTGAGTTAGAAAAAATTTGCAAAGAAAATTTTTCTGATGAATTAACAGAAGAGGATATAAAAATTACAGAGATACTTCACGGTTTTGTAGGTTATATAATAGCAAGAGACGAGTTTAAAATAGAAGATGAAAGTATATTAAATGGAATTAAATATCATACAATAGGAAAAGAGGGATTGGACACTTTAGGAAGAATAATCTATATTGCAGATGCTATTGAAAAAAATAGAGATTATCCAGGAGTTGAAAAAATTAGAGAAGAGGTTGAAAAGGATTTAGATAAAGGAATTATTTTTGAAATAGATAGGAAGATAAAGTATTTGTCAAGTGTAGGGGGAAAGATACATAGAAATACTTTAGCAATGAGAAATTGGCTAGCAAAAAGTAACTAGCAATAGGAGGTAAAAATGAATTTAGAAAAAGAGTTAGAAAAATTAAAAAGTTTGATGTATAAGGGAAAAGGGTTAAAATTAGATGAGATTACAAAACTTATGGGTTGGTCACCAAAAAGTAAAAAAGAGAATAGAGATATTTTAGATAGATGGATAGATGCTGGAGAGTTGATGAAAAATAATAGAGGGAAATATAATCTTCCTGAAAATCTAGGTTTTGTAAAGGGAACTTTTAGTATAATAAAAGATAGATTTGCTTTTGTAGACACAAAAGATGAGGGGATATTTATACCTAAACCATATTTTAATTCTGCTTTAGATGGAGATACTGTTTTAGTTAAAATTACAGCAGGAATGAACGGAGATAAGAAAAAAGAGGGAGAAGTAGTTAAGGTTATAAGCAGAGAAAAAGATACAGTTGTTGGAATTTTACAAAGAAATGAAAGTTTTGGTTTTGTAACTCCTACCCACTCTTTTGGTAAAGATATTTATATACCGTATAAGCTTATGAAAGGAGCTAAGGATCAGCAACTTGTTGTTGTGAAAATTACTTATTGGGGCGGAAATGACAGAAAGCCAGAGGGTGAAATAGTAGAAGTAATAGGAGATCCATATAATACTAATAATATGATAGAAGCTCTTATTTTAAGAGAGGGTATGTCTGAAGAGTTTCCAAAAGCAGTAATGGCAGAAGCTAAAAATATACCTTTGACAGTATCAAAAGATGAGATAGCTAAGAGAAAAGATTTAAGAGACTTGCCAATTATAACAATAGATGGTGATGATGCAAAAGATCTTGATGACGCAGTCTATGTAGAAAAATTAAAAAATGGAAATTATAGATTGATAGTAAGTATTGCAGATGTATCATATTATGTTCCAGAAGGATCAATGCTAGATGAAGAAGCGTATAAAAGAGGAAATTCAGTGTATCTTGTAGATAGAGTATTACCGATGTTTCCTAAAGAGCTTTCAAATGGAATATGTTCATTGAATCCAGGAGAGGATAAATTAACTTTTACTTGTGAAATGGAGATAACTCCAGAGGGAAAAATAGTAGACTCTGACACATACAAATCAGTTATAAAAACAGTTAGAAGAATGACTTATAATAATGTAAATAAAATTATCTCTGGAGATGAAGAGGCAGTAAAAGAGTATAGTGATATAAAAGATATGGTAATGACAATGTTAGAACTTTCAAAAATTATAAGAGAGTTAAAACATAAAAGAGGTAGTATAGATTTTGATCTTGCTGAAATAAAACTTGTTTTAGATGAGAATGGAAAAGTTAAATATATAAAAAATAGGGAAAGAGGAGAATCAGAAAGAATAATAGAAGATTTTATGATTGCAGCTAATGAAACAGTGGCAGAAAAATTGTTTTGGTTAGAAGTTCCATCAATATATAGAACACACGAAAAGCCAGATCCTGAAAGAATAAAAACTTTAAATGAAACTTTAAGCAAATTTAAGTATAGAATTCATTCTGCAGATGAGATACACCCAAAACAGTTTCAACAAATAATAGAAGACTCCAAAGAAAGAGGAATAAATCTATTGGTGCATAAGATGATATTGATGGCATTAAAACAAGCTAAATATACAGTAGATAACTTAGGACATTTTGGACTAGCTTCAGGATATTATACACATTTTACATCTCCAATTAGAAGATATTCTGACTTGATGGTACATAGAATATTAAATTCAGTATTGCACGGATACCCTAGCAAAAAAACTTTAGCTAAGAGTATGGAAACATTGCCACAGATATGTGAGCATATTTCAAAAACAGAAAGAGTAGCTATGAAAGTAGAAGATGAAAGTGTAAAAATTAAATTAGTTGAATATATGATGGATAAAGTTGGAGAGGAGTATGATGCTATTGTAGTTGGATTTAGCAATAAGAGAGTATTCTTTGAAACAGAAGAGCATATAGAATGCTTCTGGGATATTGTTTCAGCTAACCATTACTATGAGTTTGATGATAGAGAATATGTGATGAGAGATATGGACAACGGAAACATTTATAGTATTGGTGACAAAATGAAAGTTATTTTAGTAAAAGCTAGTTTATCGGAGCTTGAGATTGAGGTAGTACCTCAAGTTGTAATGGAAGAGGGATTATAAAAATAAAAACTGTACTCAATAGAGAGTACAGTTTTTTATTAAATATTAAAAAGTGTAACCCATATAAATTTCAAATAGTGGTGATGAGTCGTCTAGGTTATTTGAAAGAATTATAGAGATAGGTCCTAAGAAAGTTTTCCAACCTATACCTCCTCCATATCCACTTTGTCTCTTATTCCAAATAGAATTATTATCTTGGAAAGGAAGAGAGTTTGAAGAATGAGTAAGCATATTATATTTAGCAAGTAGATGGAAAGAATCAGTTAATTTATATTGCAATCCACCTCTTAAAATATAAAATTCATCAGCATATCTTCCCATCATTGGTAAACCTATAAATGCAAATGTAGTTTCAGAGTTTCTTAAACCTCCAATTTTAAATAAAGAACTTTTCAAAGTAGAATCACTGTTCATTTTTCCACCAGCTATTCCTACACCTAAAGATAATTTATCAAATAAAGGTTGATAGAAATCAGCAGAGAACATTCCACCAGTTAAATCACTCTCTTTTCCACTTATATCTTTAGCGTGAAATCCTTCTAAACGTAAAAGAGAACCTTCAGATGGATAATTTATTTCATCTAATGTGTCAATATATGTGTATAAGCTTGAAAATAAAGCTTGATAATTTTCGTCAAATTTATAAATATTTTTGTCTCCACTTAGGTATTCGTTATTATTATTAGTATAACCAAGAGTGATACCAGAAACTATACTATTAGATATTGCAGTTCCAAGAGAAAGAGAGGTTATAAACTTATTAGTTGTATATGTAGAAAGCTTATCTCCGTGATTATAGATAAATAATGGATCAGTTTCATAACCTATACTTGCTCCCCCTAAAAGTTTAAAATTTCCTATCTCATAGAATGATAAGTTGTTAAAATTAACTTTAGGGAAACTAGAAGCTTCAGCCTTGATAGTGTAGTTTCTTGTCCACAGTCCAAAGTTTGGGACAGTAGCAGCAATATTCATAGAGCCACCATAATTTGAAGCATAATTTAAGGAAGCTTTGATATTTATTCCATCTTTTTCTTTTACCTTAAAAGTTAGAGTATCATCATCAATCTCATAGAAAACTCTTTCAATATAACTAACAGAGTAAACTTTTTTTGCCCAATCATTTAACTCGCTCTTTGTAAATTCACGATTTTTAACTTTAGGTTTTAAACTATTAACTTTTTTTAAAGTAAGTATTTTATTCCCATCTAATTTAATTTTATTAATTTTAATTTTTTCTTCTTTTAAAGCCTTTTCTTTAATCTCTATAAAATCTTTAGGAGAACTAAGGTTAGCTAAAACATACCCATATTTTTCAGCTGCTTTTTCTCCAGCTGTTACTAATTCCTCTAAATTTCCAAAGTCTATAGTGTCGTGATCTTTTACATCTGGAACAATAAGTAGATCAGCGAGTCTTTTATGTGTCTCTGTTTTTCTATTTCCATTATATGTAGCAAGTTTATCTAAAATAGTAACAAGATTAGAATTTTCATTAATCTTTGAATTTTCGGCTGATATGTCAACAGCAATTATTATATCAGCTCCCAATGAGATAGCTACATCTATTGGAAAATTATTGACAATTCCTCCATCTACATAAAATTTGCCATCATCTTTTATTGGTTCAAGAAAACTAGGAATTGCCATACTTTTAAAAGTGGCTAATGCTAAATCTCCTTCAGATAAAATAACCTCTTTTCCAGTTTGAAGATCGGTTGTAATTGCTCTATATTCAATAGGTAGTTCATTAAAATTTCTAACATTTTCAGCTCTACTAAATATATCTTTTAATTGTAAATAGATATTTTCTCCATTTAAAATCCCCATTGGGAAAGATAGTTTTAATTTTTTATCTATACTCATAGTGAAAGGATATTTATCACTTTCTATCTTTTCTTCAATATTTTTTAAATTTCTGTCCTTTGAGTTAGTCAAAAGAGAATTAAATTTTAAATTTAAAACAGTTTTTTCAATTTCATCTGGAGAGTATCCAACAGAATACATTCCTCCTACAATACTTCCAACACTAGTTCCTACTATTATATCAATAGGGACTTGATATTTTTCTAAAGTTCTTAATACGCCAATATGTGCAGCTCCTTTAGCACCTCCACCACTTAAAACTAAAGCAATTTTAGGACGAGTTTCTTCAAAGTTAACTTTTTTAGTAAGATCAACTTTGGATTTTTCAATCTGTTCTTTAATTAATTCTAAGTGCATCTGTTGAAGTTTTAATTCCTCAATAACTTTATTTATTTCATCAATTTTATACTCTTTAGATTGTATTCCCTCGGAAAAACTAAAGCAAAAAGACAAAAAAAATAGTATAGGGAAGAGAATTTTTTTCCACATAATTAACATCTCCTACATATAAAAATCTTATAATTGATTTTAGCACAAAAATAAAATAAAAAATACTTTAAAAATAATATAAATAGTTGATGCTTTACAATGGGTGGGGAATATGTTAAGATTTTTAGTGAAAAATATAGAAGATTAGGGAGATATAAAATGGCACTTTTACAGGTAAATAATTTATATATGGGATTTTCAGGAGAAACACTGTTTAGAAATATAAGTTTCTCTGTTGATGAAAAAGATAAAATAGGATTGATAGGTGTGAATGGGGCTGGAAAAAGTACACTTATAAAAATATTGATGGGACTTGAGTATGATGAAGTTGATCCAGCAACAAATCAAAGAGGAATAATATCTAAAAAGAATAATTTAAAAATAGGTTATCTTTCACAAAACCCAAACTTAAATCCTAATAATACAGTTTTTGAAGAATTAATGACAGTATTTTCAAATTTACAGGAAGATTATCATAGAATACAGGAATTAAATATAATCTTAGCTGATAATTTAGAAGATTTTGATAAAACTATGGAAGAACTAGGAGTGGTAACTGCTAGATATGAACAAAATGAAGGATATGCCATAGAATACAAAGTTAAACAAATCTTAAATGGGCTTAGTTTAGCAGAAAAATTATGGACAAGCAAGATAGGAGAACTATCTGGAGGGCAACTTTCAAGGGTGGCACTAGGAAAAATATTATTAGAAGAACCAGAACTTTTAATATTGGACGAGCCGACTAACCATCTTGATTTAAGTGCAATAGAGTGGCTTGAAAGAATGTTAAAAGATTATAAAAAAGCATTTATTTTAATTTCTCACGATGTTTATTTCTTGGATAATGTAGTAAATAGAGTTTTTGAATTAGAGGGAAAAACTTTAAAAACTTATAATGGAAACTATACAGATTTTTCTATTCAAAAGGAAGCTTATCTTTCTGGAGCAGTAAAAGCTTATGATAAGGAACAGGATAAGTTAAGAAAGATGGAAGAGTTTATTAGAAGATATAAAGCAGGGGTGAAATCTAAACAAGCTAGAGGGAGAGAAAAAATCTTAAATAGAATGGAAAAGATGGAAAATCCTGTAATCACAACTAAAAAGATAAAGTTAAAATTTGAAGCAGATACAACAAGTGTTGATTTAGTTTTGAGAATAAAAGATTTGGCAAAATCTTTTGATGGAAAGGAGATTTTCTCAAATCTAAATTTGGATATTTATAGAGGAGATAGAGTAGGAGTTATAGGTAAAAATGGTGTTGGGAAGTCTACACTATTAAAAATAGTAAATGGAATAGAAAAACAAAGTAAGGGAGAGTTTAAAATTGGTGATAGAGTAAAAATTGGTTACTATGATCAAAATCATCAAGGGTTAAATTTAAAAAGAACCGTGTTAGAAGAACTTATGTATCATTTTACTTTAAGTGAAGAGGAAGCAAGAAATATTTGTGGAGGATTTTTATTTACAGAAGATGATGTATATAAGGAGATTGGAAGTTTGAGTGGAGGAGAAAAGGCAAGGGTAGCTTTTATGAAACTGATGTTAGAAAAACCAAATTTTTTAATATTGGACGAGCCGACTAACCACTTAGATATTTATTCAAGAGAGATACTTGCTGAAGCTTTAGAAGATTATACAGGAACAATTTTAGTTGTTTCTCACGACAGAAATTTTTTAGATTGTGTTGTTAATAATATATATGAAGTAAAAAAAGATGGAGCTACTTTATTTAAGGGAGACTATAACTCATATATTGCTCAAAGAGATGAAATAAAAGAGGTAAAAGATAATAAGGGTGCTTTAAGTTTTGAAGAGCAAAAGAAAAATAAAAATAGAATTTCATCATTAGAAAGAAAAATAGCAAAGGCAGAAGAAAATTTAGAGAAATTAGAGGAGAAAAAAGCTAAAAAAGAGGAAGAGTATAATCAAGCTGGAATAAGAAATAATGTTGATGAACTTATTCAAATTCAAAGCGAGTTAGAGGAACTAGATTTAGAAATTCTTTCAATTATGGAAGAATGGGAAAATATGGAGAACGAATTAAAAAATTTAAAAAGTACTTTATAATTTTAGGAAAATATGGTATAATAATAAAGATTTGTAAAGAAAAGCAAAGGAATTATATTGACTTTTTGAAACAAACTGATTATAATATTTAAGTTATAATATATAAAAAAAATTAAAAATATAGGAAGGAGGGTAAAATGCCTACTTTAAGTCAATTAGTAAAAAACGGAAGAGACACTTTACTAGAAAAGAAAAAATCACCAGCATTACAAGGAAACCCACAAAGAAGAGGAGTTTGTGTAAGAGTATATACAACTACACCTAAAAAACCAAACTCAGCTTTAAGAAAGGTTGCCAGAGTAAAATTAACTAACGGAATCGAAGTTACTTGTTACATTCCAGGAGAAGGACATAACTTACAAGAACACTCAATCGTACTTGTAAGAGGAGGAAGAACAAAAGACTTACCAGGGGTTAGATATAAAGTTATAAGAGGAGCTTTAGATACAGCTGGAGTTGCTAAGAGAAAACAATCAAGATCTAAATACGGAGCTAAAAAAGCGTAATTATAGGGAGGTGAACAGTTAAAAATGTCAAGAAGAAGAGCAGCAGTAAAAAGAGATGTACTACCTGATTCAAGATACTCAGATAAAGTAGTTACTAAAGTTATAAACTCAATTATGTTAGATGGTAAAAAAGCTATCGCTGAAGGAATATTCTACTCAGCAATGGATTTAATAAAAGAAAAAACTGGTCAAGAGGGGTATGATGTATTTAAACAAGCTTTAGAAAACATTAAACCTCAAATCGAAGTTAGATCAAGAAGAATCGGAGGAGCTACATACCAAGTTCCAGTAGAAGTTAGAGCAGATAGACAACAAACATTAGCTATCAGATGGTTAACTCTTTACACAAGACAAAGAAAAGAATATGGTATGATCGAAAAATTAGCAGCAGAATTAATCGCAGCAGCTAATAACGACGGAGCAACTATAAAGAAAAAAGAAGATACTTATAAAATGGCAGAAGCAAACAGAGCTTTCGCACACTATAAAATCTAATTTTTCTCTATAGAGGATTAAGACTAACTTTTTTCAAATTTTCGAGGAGGAAAAATTTAATGGCTAGAAAAGTTTCGTTAGCAATGACTAGAAACGTTGGAATAATGGCTCACATCGACGCTGGGAAAACTACTACAACAGAAAGAATCCTTTTCTATACTGGAGTAGAGCATAAAATAGGAGAAACTCACGAAGGTGGAGCAACAATGGACTGGATGGAACAAGAGCAAGAAAGAGGTATCACAATTACTTCAGCTGCTACAACTTGTTTCTGGAGAGAACATAGAATAAATATAATAGACACACCAGGACACGTGGACTTTACTGTTGAGGTTGAAAGATCTCTAAGAGTACTAGACGGAGCTGTTGCAGTTTTCTCTGCAGTTGACGGAGTTCAACCTCAATCAGAAACTGTATGGAGACAAGCAGACAAATACCAAGTTCCAAGAATCGCGTTCTTTAACAAAATGGATAGAATCGGAGCTAACTTCAAAATGTGTGTTGGAGATATCAAAGAAAAACTAGGAGCAAATCCTGTACCTATCCAATTACCAATCGGAGCAGAAGATCAATTCGAAGGAGTTATCGACTTAATCGAAATGCACGAAATCGTTTGGCCAGTTGATTCAGACAACGGACAAAAATATGAAATCAAAGAAATCAGAGCAGAATTAAAAGACGAAGCTGAAGAAGCAAGACAATTTATGTTAGAATCAATCGTTGAAACTAGCGATGATCTAATGGAAAAATTCTTCGGTGGAGAAGAAATCACTAAAGAAGAAATCAGAGCAGCTTTAAGAAAAGCTACTATTTCAAACATAATCGTTCCAGTTACTTGTGGAACTGCATTCAAAAACAAAGGAGTTCAAGCATTACTAGACGCTATCGTTGAATATATGCCAGCTCCAACAGACGTTGCAATGGTTAAAGGAACTGATATGAAAGATCCATCAATCGAAATTGATAGAGAAATGTCAGATGATGCTCCATTCGCAGCTCTTGCATTTAAAGTTATGACTGACCCATTTGTTGGAAAACTTACTTTCTTCAGAGTTTACTCTGGAATCGTTGAAAAAGGAACTTATGTTCTTAACTCAACTAAAGGTAAAAAAGAAAGAATGGGAAGAATTCTTCAAATGCACGCTAACAAAAGAGAAGAAATCGAAGCAGTTTACTGTGGAGATATCGCAGCAGCAGTTGGATTAAAAGAAACTACTACTGGAGATACTCTATGTTCAGAAACAGCTCCAATAGTTCTTGAAAAAATGGAATTCCCAGATCCAGTTATCTCAGTTGCAGTTGAACCAAAAACTAAAGCTGACCAAGAAAAAATGGGAATCGCTCTTGCAAAACTTGCAGAAGAAGACCCTACATTCAGAGTTAAATCTGATGAAGAAACTGGACAAACAATAATTTCAGGAATGGGAGAACTTCACCTAGAAATTATCGTAGACAGAATGAAGAGAGAATTTAAAGTTGAATCAACAGTAGGTAAACCACAAGTTGCTTACAGAGAAACAATTCTTGGAACAACTGACCAAGAAGTTAAATATGCAAAACAATCTGGAGGTAAAGGACAATACGGACACGTTAAAATTATCCTTGAACCAAACCCAGGAAAAGGATTTGAATTTGTTAACAAAATCACTGGAGGAGTTATCCCTAGAGAATATATCCCTGCAGTAGAAAAAGGATGTAAAGAAGCTCTTGAAAGTGGAGTTGTAGCAGGATACCCTATGGTTGACGTTAAAGTAACACTTTATGATGGATCTTACCACGAAGTTGACTCATCAGAAATGGCGTTCAAACTAGCAGGATCAATGGCTGTTAAACAAGCTGCTGCTAAATCAAATCCAGTAATTCTTGAACCAGTATTCAAAGTAGAAGTTACTACTCCAGAAGAATATATGGGAGATATCATCGGAGACCTTAACTCAAGAAGAGGTATGATCGGTGGTATGACAGATAGAAACGGAGCTAAAATCATTGATTCTAAAGTTCCTCTATCAGAAATGTTTGGATATGCAACTGACTTAAGATCTAAATCTCAAGGAAGAGCAACTTACTCAATGGAATTCTCTGAATACATTCAAGTTCCTGCATCTATCCAAAAAGCTATTCAAGAAGAAAGAGGAAAATAGAAATAATTTTTCTTAAAAATTAAAATATATAAAGAATTTATAAAGGAATGGCACTGAAAAGTGCCATTTGAAAAAATATAAAATACAATTAGGAGGAGAATTTAAATGGCTAAAGAAAAATTCGAAAGAAGCAAACCCCATGTAAACATCGGGACAATCGGACACGTTGACCACGGAAAAACAACTACAACAGCAGCTATCTCTAAAG
>JAUNAY010000217.1 GCA_030527385.1 Fusobacterium sp.
CAAATAGAAGAGATGAATAGATATTTTTATAATTTAGCTAAAGAAAGAGGTAAAATAGTAACTGCTAGTTCAAATGTACATTATAATAACGAGGAGGACTACAAAATAAGAAGTATTCTTCTATATGGTAGTGGTAATGTATTTAGAGAGAGTCAGTATAAGACAGATAATAAATTTTACTTTAGAACTACTGATGAAATGCTAGAGGAGTTTAGCTATTTGGGAGCAGAGGAAGCTAATGAGATAGTAGTAAAAAATACAAATGCTATTGCTGATATGGTAGAGGTAATAAAACCTGTTCCAGATGGTTTCTATCCACCTAAAATAGATAATGCAGAAGAGATAGTAAAAGAGATGACATATGAAAAAGCCTATCGTATATATGGAAACCCTCTGCCAGAGATAGTTAAGGCTAGACTTGAAAGAGAGTTAAATGCAATTATAGGAAATGGATTCTCTGTGCTTTATCTTTCAGCCCAAAAACTTGTTAAAAAGTCTCTTGATAGTGGATACCTTGTAGGGTCGAGGGGATCGGTAGGTTCTTCGTTAGTTGCCTTTATGATGGGAATAACAGAGGTTAATGCCCTATATCCTCACTATATTTGTACAAACCCTGAATGTAAAAATTCTGAGTTTATAGAGAGAGAGGGAGTAGGTATTGACTTGCCAGAAAAGATCTGTCCAAAATGTGGTAAACCATATAAACGTGACGGATATTCAATACCATTTGAAGTGTTTATGGGATTTAATGGGGATAAAGTTCCAGATATAGATCTTAACTTCTCGGGTGAATATCAATCTGAAATACATAGATATTGTGAACAACTTTTCGGAAAAGAAAATGTATTTAAAGCTGGAACTATCTCAACTTTGGCAGAAAAGAATGCTGAAGGTTATGTAAAAAAATATTTTGAAGATCACGAACTTAAAAATAATAGAGCCGAAATAATAAGACTTGCTAAAAAAGTTGAGGGAGCAAAGAAAACAACAGGACAGCACCCAGGAGGAATGGTTGTTGTACCTCGTGATCATACTATATATGAATTTTGCCCTGTTCAAAAACCTGCAAATGATATAACTAACGACTCTATTACAACCCACTTTGATTATCACGTAATGGACGAACAGCTTGTAAAACTTGATATACTTGGACACGACGATCCGACTACTATTAAGATGTTACAAGAATATACAGGTGTAGATATTTACTCTATTCCTCTAGCTGATCCAGATACTTTAAAGATTTTTTCAAGCACTGAATCATTAGGAATAACACCTGAAGATATAAACTCGGTTGTAGGGACTTTTGGGGTGCCAGAGTTTGGAACACCATTTGTTAGACAGATGTTAATTGATACTATGCCAAAAACATTTGCTGAACTTGTAAGAATATCGGGGCTATCTCACGGTACAGATGTATGGCTAAATAATGCTCAAGAGTTTATTAGACAGAAAGAAGCAACTCTTTCACAAGTTATCACAGTGCGTGACGACATTATGAACTATTTGATAGATCAAGGTATTGAAAAGGGAACTGCATTTAAAATAATGGAGTTTGTAAGAAAAGGAAGACCGTCAAAAGATCCTGAGGGGTGGCAAAAGTTTTCTGACCTTATGAAAGAGCATAAGGTGGCAGAGTGGTATATTGAATCTTGTAGAAGAATCAAATATATGTTCCCTAAGGGACACGCTGTTGCTTATGTTATGATGGCTATGAGAATAGCATACTTTAAAGTACACTATCCACTTGCTTTCTATGCTGCATATCTTTCGAGAAAAGCTGATGATTTTGATGTTGATATTATGGGAAATCCTGAAAGTGCTAAAAATCATCTTGAAGTTTTATCTAAAGAACCAAAGCTTGATGTTAAGAAAAAAGCTGAAATGGCTATTTGTGAGATTATAGTGGAGATGTATGCAAGAGGATTTAAGTTCTTGCCTATTGATATTTATAAATCTGGAGGAACTAAATTTATAATAGAAGATGGTAAGATAAGAATACCACTAATCGGACTTAGTGGGCTTGGGGGAGCTGTAATTGAAAATATTTTAAAGGAAAGAGAATTAGATAAATTTTTATCTTATGAAGATCTGAAAAGAAGAACTAAAGTATCACAAACAATTGTAGAAAAATTAAAATCTATAAATGCAGTGGACTCTTTAAGTGAGACAAATCAGATTTCATTGTTTTAGGAGGGTAAAATGTTAATAGAAAAAAAAGAGACAATGGGAGCTCTTTTGGTGTGTCTT
>JAUNAY010000009.1:0-8723 GCA_030527385.1 Fusobacterium sp.
ATTTATTTAATTATTTACTTTTCTTTGTTGATTTTCTTGTAGTTTTTTTCTCAACTACTGGATTCATTTTTTCTAATAAATTTTTACCTGCTTTAAACTTAGCAACTTTTTTAGCTGCTACCTTCATAGTTTTTTTAGTTTGTGGGTTTACGCAAGTTCTAGCAGCTCTTTCAGTCGCTTCAAATTTTCCAAATCCTATGAAAGAAACACTTTCACCTTTTACTAAAATTTCTTCAAGAGTATCTATAAAAGCTTTTGTTATTTTTTCTGCTTCTACTTTTGTTTTAAGTTCCGCTTTTGTTCCAAATAATTCTACAAATTCCTTTTTAGTCATTTCTACCACTCCCGACTGTTTTATTTGATTGCAACCATTCTTAATACTACATTAGCACTTTTTCCCACAAAATTCAATAATATTTTAATTTTTATTTAGAACCCTTTTATTACATCATAATTTAACTCTTTTATAACTTCTATTGCCAAAGAAATAGCTGATTGTAAATCTTCTACTGCTGCATATGAATAGTGAGTATGTATATATCTTGTAGGAATTCCTAATACTAAAACAGGGATTCCTGTTTCAGAAATATGATATTT
Source organism: Fusobacterium sp. (assembly GCA_030527385.1). Lineage (GTDB taxonomy): Bacteria > Fusobacteriota > Fusobacteriia > Fusobacteriales > Fusobacteriaceae > Fusobacterium_A. Next base: position 598 of record JAUNAY010000009.1, read on the forward strand.
TCCTCCATTTGTTGATCCTTTCTCTCTAGCTATAACTTGATATTTTATTCCTTTTTTATTAGCTATCTCTTTTGCAAATTTTAAAACTCTAGGATTTGATATCATAGCTCCATCTATAACTCTTAACTGAACACCTTTCTTTAAAGCTCCGTGTGCTGAACTTCCATCTTTAAAACTATCATCAGCTGGTGATCCTTCAAAAACTATTGCAAAATCTGGTTTTACTCTATAAGCTGCTACTTGTGCTCCTCTTAATCCAACCTCTTCTTGTGAAGCAAATGCTCCAACTACATTTACATTTTCTATTTTTTGATCTTTAACAGCTTTTAAAACTTCAATAGAAGCTGCACAACCTAATCTATTATCAAAAGCTTTAGCTCTCATTATATTAATTTTTTCATCATATACAAAAGTAACATCTGGAACTATTGGATTTCCAACTTCAATTCCATATAATTCAGTAGTTTCTTCATAACTACTTGTTCCAATATCAATAGTTAACTCTGACATTTTAGGAAGTCTATTTCTTTCTTCATCTGTCATAAAGTGAGGTGGTTTAGAAGTAACTATCCCTTTTATGTATTCTCCCTTGCTATTTTTTATTAAAACTGCACTAGCTGGTACATTTCCAACGTGCCACCCTCCTAAAGTAAGAAAACTTATTGATCCATTTTTATTTATATTCTCTACAATAAATCCTACTTCATCTGTGTGACAATCAAGAGCTACTGTTGGTTTTGATGGATTAGCCTCTTTTTCGTGAAGTCCCATATATAGATTATTTATTGAATCTCTTTCTGAACTTAAAAAATCTACCTCTTTTTTTATTTTTTCAATAACTTCATCTTCATATCCTGGTGCTCCAAATGTATTTGTTAATTCTTCAATCATTTTTACTAAACTATTCATTTGATCTCTCCTTTTTATGTTTTATAAAATTTTATTTTTTAAAACTTAATTCTTCAAATCTAATATAACTTGTTGGTTTTAAACCTTCAACTGATTTTACTGCCGCAACTGAATCATTTAAGTAATATATTGGAAGAGCTGGTACATCTTCATAGATAATGTCAGCGACTTTTGCATAAAGTTCTTTTCTCTTTTCTTGATCTACCTCTTTTTTAGCATCATCTAATAATCTATCCATTTCAGGATTTACATATTGTGATCTATTTCCTGCTCCTCCTAATTGTGAGCTGTGGAAGTTAGGATAATATCCATAATCTGCATCATATGTAGATGGTCCCCACCCCAATGAAAATAGATCTAAATCTCCCCTAGCTGTTGCTGCAAGGAAAGTTCCCCATTCTAATGATTCAATAGCTACATCTATTCCAACCTCTTTTAACTGAGCTTGTATAATTTCACACATCTGCATTCTTACAGGGCTATTACTTACACCTAATCTTAATTTGGTTCCAACAAGTCCCTTTTCTGCAATTATTCTTTTTGCTTCTTCTGGATTATAATCTAAAACTTTAGAGTCTTTGCTATAACCAAATACTCTAGGAGCTATAAAACTGTTTGCTTTTTCAACTGTTCCCATCATTATACTGTTAATTATAGCATCTCTATCAATAGCCATTGCTATTGCTCTTCTTACTTCTCTGTCTTTTAAAACTCCTTTATTTGTAGTGAATCCAATATAGTTTACATTAATTCCACTTGATTCTGCATAATTCATCTTATCTGCATTGTCTAAAACTATCTGTCTTGACTCTGGACTCAGATCAGCAGTCATATCTAGTTCCCCAGTTTCTAATCCAATAACTCTACTATTTTCTTCTGGTACTGCTCTTACCTCTATATATTTTATTGCTGGAGCTCCTTTAAAATAATCATTAAAAGCTTCTAAAGTAATTCTATCTCCTATTTTCCAAGAATTATATTTATATGCTCCTGTACCCACTGGATTTTCAAAATATTTGTCACCTTTTTCTTTATGATATTTTTCACTAATTATAGATGCTGTCTTGTGACTTAAATGAGCTAACAATGGTGCAAAAGGCTCACTTGTTGTCAATTTAACTGTATTTTCATCTATAACTTCAATATTACTAATCAATTTATATAAATGTGCTACTTTTGGAAGAGTTTTAGCTCTTTCTAAGGTATATTTTACATCATTTGCACTAAATTTTTCTCCATTGTGAAATTTTACATTTTTTCTTAAATGAAAAACAATATTTTTATCATCTGTTCTTTCCCATTTTTCAGCTAATCCTGGAACTATCTCTCCAGTGGCTTCATCTATTTCCACTAATCTGTCATAAATCACACTTACTATTCTTTGTGAATATTGCTCTGTTGTATCTTGCGGATCTAAAGTTTTGCATTCTGATATTTGTGCAAAAACTAAAGTATCCTTTTCTTTTTTTGTATTATCAGATTTTTCCTTTCCACAACTGACAAAAAACATCGATAATAAACAAAATAAAATTGCCATTACTTTTTTCCTCATATCTTTCCTCCCTCTTATTTATTTAATTTTTCAAGTAATACTAATTATTTAATCTATTTTTAACATATTTTTAAACAAATTAAAAATATCATAAATATATATATACTATTGATTTTATTTACATTATATTTTTTATTTAATTTTGTCTATCTTTTATTTTTATTTTATGTTAGAATAGTGTTCAGAGGTGAGAACAAATGGAAATATCAGTAATAAATTGGGGCATAACTAAAAAAAATGAAAATGTTAAGTGCTACATTTTAAAAAACGAATTTTTAGAAGTTGAAATTTTAAACTATGGAGGAATTATTAGAAAAATCTCTTCTCCTGACAAAGATGGAAAAATGGAAAATGTTGTATTAAATCTTAGTAATATAACAGATTATGAAGAGCGTTCTCCATACTTTGGAGCTATTGTAGGAAGAAATGCTGGAAGAATAGCAAACGCTTCTATAACCATTAATAATCAAAAATATAATTTAGCAAAAAATAATGGTGAAAATAATATTCACGGTGGAGTTGATAATTTTAGCCATAAAATCTGGGATTCTAAAGAAATTAAAGGAGAAGATTTTGTCGGAGTTGAACTTTCTTTAAAAAGTCCTCATATGGAAGAGGGATTCCCTGGGAATATTTTAGCCAAAGTTACATATAAATTGATAAAAAATGAACTTTCTCTTGAATATAAAGCTACTTCAGATATGGACACTTACTTAAATTTAACAAACCACTCTTATTTTAATCTAAGTGGAGATTTCAAAAGAGATGTTTCTGATGAATATTTAACATTAGCTTGCAAAGAGTTTATAGCAGTTGATGAAGCTACTTTGCCTGTAAAGGTAACTTCAGTTGTTGAGACTCCTTTTGATTTTCAACATTCTAAAAAACTTGATTCATCTTTAAACTCTAATCACGAACAAATAGTTATTGTTAATCACGGACTAGATCATCCATTTATATTAGATGAAAATAGAAAGGGGGCTTCTGCTGTATTAGAAGATAAAATTTCAGGAAGAAAGCTTGAAGTTTATACAGATCAACCAGCAGTTGTTATCTATTCTGGAAACTATCTTTATGAAATAGGTAAACTTTCTGATGGATCAGAGTGTAAAAAGCATATGGGTATCTGCTTTGAGACACAAGATTATCCAAATGTTTTAAACTTTATGCCAGAAAAAGGAAAAATTTATAATAGTTTAAAACCTTACTCGCAAAAAACTATATTCAAGTTTACTAATATATAATTTTATTATATAATCTTATATATTTTAACTGTTGGGGGGGTATTTATGCAAGATATAATATTATATGTTGCCATTATTTTAATTGGTTACTTTATTACTAAAAAAGGAATTATTCCTAAATTTATTGATAATAAAGTAGGACTTTTACAAAGTTTTTCTCTTTTTTTTCTTTTAGGTATGATGGGGTATAAAATTGGTGCAGATAGTGAGCTTCTTTCAAAAGTTCATATCCTTGGAATAAACTCAATTATAATTACTGTTTGTGCAATTGCAGGAAGTGTTCTTCTTGTTCATCTTATCTATAAAGGAGGTAAAAAATAATGGTTGGAATAGCTTTATCTGTTATTATTGGGGGACTTTTAGGATATTTCTATAAAACTCCTTTAATATTAGATCAGGTAGATAATTTAATTAAGTTTGGACTTTGTTTGCTACTTTTCTTTGTAGGAATAGATATTGGAAAAAACGAAGGTGTGTTTGACAACTTAAAATCTATGGATAAGAAAGTTGTTTTACTTCCTTTTGTAACTATATTAGGATCTCTTTTAGGAGGGGCTGTTGCTTCATTTTTAACTCCTCTTACTTTAGGGCAAAGTGTTGCTATAAGCTCTGGAATGGGTTGGTACTCTTTTTCTGCTATTGAACTTTCTAAAATTAGTGCAGAACTTGGTGGAACAGCATTTCTTTCAAATGTTTCTAGGGAGCTTTTATCTATACTTATAATTCCATTTATAGCTAAAAAGGTAGGTTCTTATTCGTCTGTGGCTACTGCTGGAGCTACTGCTATGGATTCTGTTCTGCCTGTAATCAACAAAAGCAATCCAGCTAACATATCTATTATATCTTTTTATTCAGGATTTATTATAACTTTAGTTGTTCCTGTCTTAGTTCCAGCTATGATAGCAATATTTAATCTTGGATAATTTTTTCAAATAAACTACTTATTAATTTTTAAAGATTGTTCTAAAAAGAACAATCTTTTTTATTTTTATCTATAAAATTATCTTTACTATAAAGTTGACATTTTTTGTAAGAAATGTTAATATTTATCTGTTAATAAATTATTAAAGAGGTGAAATTAAATGTCAATTATTGAAACTTGGGAAGAGGATCTATATAACTCTACATTTGACACTATTTATGAAGCACTTGTAGAAGAATATAAAAACGGAACTCTTACTATTGAAGAATTAGAAAGAAATATTGCTGAACAACAACAAGTATTATTAAATGCTTTCTTTGAGGGAGAAACAAAATCAGCTTACTGCAATGCTGTTGTAGATGCTCATCAATTTGTTCTTTCTATGATTAATAAAGGAAAAATTACTGTTGAAAAATAACAATCTATCTAATCAGGAGGTTAAAATATGAAAAAAGTTTATGTTTTATTGGCTGAAGGTTTTGAACTTATTGAGGCTCTTACCCCTGTTGATGTATTAAGAAGATGTGGAGCAGATGTTAAAACTGTTTCTATATCTGAAAATAGTTTTGTTACTTCTGCTCAAAAAGTAACTGTTAAAGCTGATCTAATTTTAAAAGAAAATAATTTAACTGATGGAGATTTACTAGTTCTGCCAGGAGGTTACCCTGGATATGAAAATCTTGGTAAAGATTCTAATGTAGGAGATCTTGTTAAATATTATGCTAAAGAGAACAAATATATAGGAGCCATTTGTGGTGCTCCATCTGTTCTTGCTTGCAATGGTGTAGGTATTGGTAAAGCTGTTACTTGTCACACTTCTATAAAAGATGCTATGACAAAATATAACTATCAAAATAAAGATGTTGTTCAAGATGATAAGATAGTAACAGGAATTGGTGCTGGACACTCACTAGATTTTGCTTTAAAATTAGCTGAACTTTTATTTACAGAAGATGTTTTAACAAAAGTAAAAACTGGAATGGAACTACTATAATTAAAAAAATTCTCCTTTTTTTATTAAGGGTGTATAATTTTTGGTGTTGGTGCTTCACACTGACACCTTTTTTTACAAAAAATATGAGTAGATAGAATCTATATCTATCTACTCACAGCTATTACTCTTTTATTAATTTTTCTCCCATTTCTCTATAAAAATCATAACTTTTTCCCATTTGATATATCTTATAATAGATACTTATAAGTGGAGCACCTTGTTTTATATTTTTTATATGAAATTCTATCATTTTATTAGGATTGTCTATTCCTTTTTCTTGAAAACTTTTATAAATTTTAGTTATTTTAGCTACTTTTTCTTGTTTATCTGATTTTTCTAATTTATTAATATTTTCAGAACAAAACTCTATATATTTAGTGAAAGCTTTTATATTTGAAGTTTTAAAATAAAAAACCCCAACAAAATTTAAAAGAGCTACACCCATAAATATATAAATTAAAAAATTTCTTAATTTTTTCATCTGCTCTCCTAAATTAGATAAATACAGCAATCAAAACTAAAATTCCTAAAATTATTCTATATATTCCAAAAGAAACAAAATCTCTTTTCTTAATATAACCCATAAACCATTTGATTACAAGATATGCCACTATAAAAGAAATCAATGATCCAACTCCTAAAAGTTGCCACTCTACTGGAGAGAATTTTAATCCATTTTTTAATAATTTCAATAATGTTGCTCCAAACATAGTAGGTATTGCCAAAAAGAATGAAAATTCTGTGGCTACTCCTCTTGAAAGTCCCAAAAGAAGTCCCCCTATAATAGTAGCTCCTGATCTTGAAGTTCCAGGAATCATAGCTAAACACTGGAAAAGCCCTACTGCAAAAGCCTTTTTATACCCCATTTTAGCAAAACTATCTATATTTGAAGAGCTTTTATAATACTTTTCTACTACTATTAAAATAACTCCATAAAAGATAAGAGTTGTAGCTACAACTACTACATTTCCCATAAAATATTCAGAGATATAATCATCTAAAAGTAGTCCTATTACTGCTGATGGTAATACTCCCACAACAACTTTTGCCCAAAGTCTAAATCTTTGTACAAAGACTTCCTTTTCTTTTACAAAAGGTGTCAAGTCTTTCCAAAAGTATAAAACTACTGCAAGAATAGCTCCTAATTGTACAATTATTAAAAAACTATCCATAAAACTTTTAGTAAAAAAACTACTATTTATAAATTTTTCTACTAAAATCATATGTCCTGTACTACTAACTGGAAGAAACTCTGTCATTCCCTCTACTATCCCAAGGATAATAACAATAAAAAAAGGATTCATCTAACTATTTCCTCCTATAAATATGGATCTTCTGTTGCCATATAATTTTCTACATAATCTTTTACTCCCTCTTCTAATGAATGGAATTTTTTAGTATATCCAGCTTTTTTTAATTTATTCATCGAAGCTTGTGTAAAATATTGGTATCTTCCTCTTAAATCTTCAGGCATTGGAATAAATTCAACTACATCTTCCACTTTTAAATCTGGATTCTTAGATGCTGCTCTCATTGTTGCCATAGAAAGATCTAAGAAACTTCTAGCTTCTCCTGTTCCAATATTATATACTCCTGATTCTACTTTTTCTGTAAGTAGGAAATAGATTACATCAACAACATCTTTTAAATAAACAAAATCTCTAAGTTGTTCTCCATCTTTATATCCTTCTTTATGTGACTTAAATAATTTAACTCCACCATTTGCCTTATATTGATTAAAAGTATGGAACACCATAGATGCCATTCTTCCTTTATGATACTCTTGTGGTCCATATACATTAAAGAATTTTAATCCTGTCCATTGTTTTGGAGCAATTCTTTGTTTAAATGCCCAATCATCAAATATTTTTTTAGAATACCCATATTTATTAAGTGGCATTAATTTTTTTAACTCTTCTGGAGATACTTCATCATTATAACCAAGTTCTCCTCCACCATATGTTGCAGCTGATGAAGCATACACATAATTTATTTGTCTTTCTGCACAAAATTGCCAAAGTTTTTTACTGTATCCATAGTTATTATCCATTAGATAATCTCCATCTTTTTCAGTAGTTGCAGAGCAAGCTCCCATATGTACAACACCTGTTATTTTCTCTGCATTTGCTGGGTTAGAAAGCCATTCAAAAAGATCATCTCTATCTACCCAATCAGCATAATCTCTCTTTCTTAAGTTTAACCATTTTTCCTCTGTTCTTAATTTATCTACAACTAAAATGTCATTTATTCCCATTTCATTTAATTTCCAAACAAATGCACTTCCTATCATTCCAGCTGCACCAGTTACAATTATCATTATTTACCTCCTGCATTTCTTTCTTTTATCAATCTAAATTGTGAATATGTAAGCCCTGTATCTCCTATATTTACTCCCTCTCTATTAGCTCCGTGAAAATCTGATCCACCCGTAACTAAAAGTGAATGTCTTTTTGCCATTTTTTTATATTTTTTTATATCTGAGGGAGAAAAAGTTCCATATTGAGC
>JAUNAY010000009.1:8823-17114 GCA_030527385.1 Fusobacterium sp.
CCACAATTTTTTAATTTTTCTACTATTTTAAAATTTCTAATATCTCTAGCTTTTTTCAATTCATCTAGCTCACTCATAAATTTTTTATCTTCAAGATTTAAAAAATATCCTAATATATGCACTTCATATTCATTTGTGTTACAAGATATTTCAATTCCTTGAATAAACTCAATTCCTATATCTTTAGCTTTATTTTTTGCTTCTATCAAACCATCAACAGTATCGTGATCTGTTATAGCTATAGCTTTTAATCCTCTATTTTTTGCCTCTAAAACAACTTCCTCTGGAGCAAACGTTCCATCTGAAGCAATAGTATGTATATGTAAATCTACTTCCATAATTTCTCGCTTTCTTTTGGCAAAGAAAGGCGTCTTAATTTCGACGCCCTCCCCAAATATTAATCATCCCATTTTTCAAGTTTAGAGAAATATTCTGGATAAGCTATATATAGAGCTTTTGCATTAACATTGTTCTTTTCAATAGCTGTTTTATTTTCTCTAGCATTGATTTCAGCAATTTTTACTGTTCTAGCTGATACTTCTCTGTTGTACCAAGTTTCTGTTGAGTAAAACTCATCTCTTTTAATAAAAGCATTTAAAAGTTTTCTAAGTCTTTTTACATCCTTTTCATTTAAGTCAGTTTGTTTTGAAAAAGCTACTATTTCTTCCCATTCTTCAGGAGTTGCAACTACATTTTTGATATGGCTTGAAGGTGTATCCATTCTTACAAATGATTCTCTCACCATTCTTTCAACAAGTCCTTTAGGATCTTTTATATTTTCATTTTCAAGGAAGAATTTTCTTGGCATTCTTTTATTATATTTTTTTACTAAGTCAACAAAACGATCAAACTCTTCATCAGTTATGTCATTTACATTTTTATTGCTTAATGAAGTCAAGAAATTAAAGTCTTTTTCACTCATTTTACCTGTTTTTCTTAAATAAATTATTGGATTTTCTTCTCCATACCAATCTTCTATTAGAGCCTCTCCAACTACAACATTTATTATAGTTTTATCCCACTCTTTAGCTGATTGCTTTGTAATATTGTACTTTTGTTCCAAAGAACCTGCTTTTTCTGCTGAACTACAAGAAATAAAGAACACTGCTATTAACATACTTAAAATTAATTTTTTCATCTTTTACCTCCCAGATCTAAATTAAACTCTTCCACAACAGTTTTTATATTTTTTTCCACTTCCACAAGGGCAAGGTGATTCAGGATTAATCTCCCCATCTGCTCCTGCTTCTACTTCTGCACTATTATCCTCTATTTTAGTTGCTTCCTCTCTTGCTTCCATTTCCTCTTCTTGAGATTTAACAATTACTTTGAATAGGAATGATGTTGTTTGTTCTTTTATTGTTTCAAGCATTTTTTCATATAGTTCTCCAGAAAGCAGTTTATATTCTACTATTGGATCTCTTTGTCCATATGCTCTTAAATAGATTCCTTCTCTTAGTCCATCTAATGATTTTAAATGTTCTCTCCATCTTGAATCTACTACTTCAAATAGAATATATTTTTCTAATCTTCTCATCATATCAGAACCTATTCTATTTTCCTTTTCTTCATACTCTTTTAAAATCTCTTCATATAGTTTTTCACTATAATTTTCAATACTTGTAGATTTGTATTCAGTTAAATCTTCAATAGTATATCCATATTTTTCGTGTAGATAATCTGCAAGTCCTTGAATATCCCAATCCTCTTTATATTCACCTACAAATCTTTCAGCCACAGCTTTATATATTGTTTCTTTTAACATATGAAGTATTGTGTCTTTAAGATCATCTTTTTGCATTGCTTCATTTCTACTTGCATATATCGCAGTTCTTTGTTTATTCATTACATCGTCAAACTCAAGAAGATTTTTTCTAATTCCAAAGTTTCTTGATTCTATCTTAGTTTGAGCATTAGCAATAGCCTTGTTAATCATTGAGTGAGTGATAGGTTCTCCCTCTGGAAGCCCTAATTTTTCCATTACAGTTTTAACTCTATCTGAACCAAATAGTCTCATTAAATCATCTTCTAATGATAAATAGAACTCTGATGCTCCAGGGTCTCCTTGTCTTCCTGCTCTTCCTCTTAATTGATTATCTATTCTTCTTGATTCGTGTCTTTCAGTTCCTAAAATAAATAGTCCTCCAAGAGCCATTACTTTTTCTCTTTCTGCATCACATTGAACTTTATATTTTTCTAATACTTCATTGTAATTTTCAGCATCTCTGCTTCCAACCTCTTCTAGTGCTAAAAATTCTGGGTTTCCTCCAAGCATAATGTCAGTTCCTCTTCCTGCCATATTTGTAGCTATTGTAACTGCCCCAAATCTTCCTGCCTGTGCTACTATTTCTGCTTCTTTAGCGTGGAATTTAGCATTTAATACATTGTGAGGTATTTTCTTAGCCTTTAGAAGTTCTGAAAGATCTTCTGAACTCTTAATTGAGATTGTTCCCACAAGAACTGGTTGTCCTTTTGCGTGAAGTTCTTCTATTCTTGCAATAATAGCATTTATCTTTTCTTTATGAGTTTTATATACTAAATCTGGATAGTCAACTCTTTTTACTGGTTTATTAGTAGGAATTACTATAACTTCAAGTCCATAAGTATGTACAAATTCAGCAGCTTCTGTTTCAGCAGTTCCTGTCATACCTGAAAGTTTATTATACATTCTAAAGTAGTTTTGAAGTGTAATAGAAGCAAGAGTTTGGTTTTCCCCTGCAATATTTACTCCCTCTTTAGCTTCGATAGCTTGATGAAGACCATCAGAATATCTTCTTCCCTCCATCGCTCTTCCAGTAAATTCATCTATAATTATTACTTGTCCCTCTCTTACAAGATAATCTTTATCTCTTTTAAATAACTCTTTTGCCTTTAAAGCTTGATTTAGATAGTGTGTCAATTCTACATTTTCTGGAGAATATAAGTTGTCTATCTTTAAAAGTTTTTCTACTTTTGTAACTCCTTTTTCAGTAAGAACTATATTTTTAGCCTTTTCATCAACTTCATAGTCTCCCCATTTTTCAGGCGGAATATTCATCTCTTTTTTAGCTTTAATATCTTTTATTCCTTCTGTTTCATAACTTCTATTTAACATAGAAACTATTTGATAGAATATCTTATACCATTTAGTTGTCTCTGTTGCAGCTCCTGATATAATCAATGGTGTTCTTGCTTCATCAATTAAAATCGAGTCAACCTCGTCAACTATACAGTAGTTTAAATCTTTTTGAACTTTTTCATTTACACTTGCTACCATATTATCTCTTAGATAGTCAAATCCAAATTCAGAGTTTGTTCCATATGTAATGTCACAGTTGTATGCTTCTTTTCTAGCTTCTGTATTTAACCCATTCAATATAACTCCTGAAGTTAAACCTAAGAAACTGTAAACTCTTCCCATCAAGTCTCTATCTCTTGATGCTAAGTAATCATTTACTGTGATGATATGAACACCTTTTCCTGTTAAGGCATTTAGGTAAACTGGACAAGTTGCCACAAGAGTTTTTCCTTCCCCTGTCTTCATTTCAGTTATTTTCCCCTCGTGAAGAACTATTCCTCCTATAAGTTGCACATCATAGTGTCTAAGTCCAAGAACTCTTTTTGATGCTTCTCTTACAGTTGCAAATGCTTCTGGAAGAATATCATCAAGAGTTTCCCCTTTTGCTAATCTTTCCTTAAAATAAGCTGTTTTCTCTCTCAGTTGTTCATCTGTAAGTTTTTGAAAATCTGGTTCAAGTTGGTTGATAGCGTCAACTATTTTTCTGATTCTTTTTATCTCTCTATCATTCTTAGTCCCAAATATCTTTTTGAAAATTTCTCCTATCATTCCGTGTTTCCTCTCTTTAATAATTATTATTCTGACACTTTATCAAGATATATGCTACCATAAATCTATAAGATAGTCAATCACAGCTAATATTTTTATTAATTTCCTTTTTTACAAATTTCTAAAAATTCATCTTCTGTTAAAATTTTAACCGTTCCTAACTCTTGTGCTTTTTTTAATTTACTTCCTGCTTTTTCTCCAATGATAAGATAATCAAGATTTTTACTTACAGCTGAAAGATTTTTCCCACCCAATTTTTCAATCTCCTCTTTTATCTCTTCTCTTTTAAAATTTTTTAATGTCCCAGTAAACAAAAAAGTTTTTCCCTCAAAGATTTTTTCCTCTTCATTTGGAGTTTCTTTTATCTCTTGAGCAAATTTCAAACCATATCCTCTTAATACCTCTATCAATTCAAGATTCTCTTTGTCCCTAAAAAAATCATATACAGCCTTTGCTCCCTTATCTCCAACTCCATCTATTTGTATAAGTTCTTCTACACTCATACTCATAAGTTTATCTATATTTCCACTCGCATTAGCTAAAAGTTTTCCAGAATATTTTCCAATAAATGGTATTCCTAAAGCATAAAGAACTTTTGAATAATCTCTTTTTTTACTTTCTTCTATTGAATCTAACAATTTTTCAACGCTTCTTTTTCCCATTTTTTCAATCTTCACTAATTCTTCTTCGTGTGATTTTAAATTATATATGTCCCCAGCATTTTTTATAAACCCTAACTCTAACATTTTTTCAACCATTTTGCTTCCAAAACCACTTATATTCATAGCATCTCTTGAAACAAAATATTCTATTCTACCTTTTATTTTTCCAGGGCAATTTGGGTTAGTACATTTTATGTCTACCTGTCCATCTTCTCTAGCCACTGGACTTTGGCAAACTGGACACTCTGTTGGCTCCACTATCTTTTGTTCACTTCCATCTCTAAACTCTTTTATAGATTTTACAACTTGAGGAATTATCTCGGCTGCTTTTTCAATAAATACTTTATCTCCTATTCTAATATCTTTTCTTTCTATCTCGTGAAAATTATGTAAACTTGCTCTTTTAACCTTGCTTCCAGATAACAATACCTCTTCTAACTCTGCTACTGGAGTAACTTTTCCTGTTCTTCCTACTTGCCAAGTTACTCCTAACATTGTAGTTGTCACTTGCTTAGCTGGAAATTTATAAGCTATTGCCCACCTTGGACTTTTAGTTGTATTTCCTAAAATATTCCAAAGTTCTAATTCATCAACTTTTATAACCATTCCATCAGTTTCATAATCTAAATTTTCTTTAGCTTTTTCCCAATAATCAATTCTTTTTTTCAATTTGCTAGCTGTTTCTAAAACTTCACACACACCTGTTGTTTTAAACCCTAATTTTTCTAAAAATTTTATGCTTTCACTATGCGTTTTTACTCCATATTTATCTGCATCTACTAAGAAATAAAAATAACTATCTAAACCTCTTTCTTTTATGATAGTTGAATCTATTTGTCTTAAAGTTCCACTTGCTGCATTTCTAGGGTTTGCAAATACCTCTTCTCCTGCTTCCATTCTTTTTTCATTAAGCTTTACAAAATTGCTAATTGGTAAAACTATTTCTCCTCTTACTTCTAAATCTAAAGGCTCAGATAATTTATGTGGAATAGTAGCTATTTGCATTATATTTTCTGTTACATCTTCTCCAATAGCCCCATCTCCTCTTGTAACACCCTTTACAAGTTTTCCTTTTTCATATTGGATACTTATAGAAAGTCCATCTAACTTTAACTCTAAAGCATATTTTAACTCTTTATCCTCTGGAATAAGTTTTCTTATTCTCTCAATAAAATCTCCTATCTCCTCTTCATTATATGTATTTGAAAGACTAAGCATAGGTTTTTTATGAGTTACTTTCTGAAACTTAGTTTCTCTTAGATTTGTAGCTCCTACTTTTTCTGTTGGAGATTCTGTATTTTTAAATTGAGGGTATTTGTCCTCTAAATCTTTTAACTCTTTTATTAAATTATCATACTCTACATCTGAAATAAGGCTCTCATTATTTGTATAATAATATTGATTATACTTTAAAATATCTGCTCTCATATTTTCTATTTTCTGTTTTATTTCATCGAGATTTTCATCGAAATTTAACTTTATCTTCTCCATTATTTTCTCCCTTATTTATCAATTTATTTTTGTATATTATATCACGTTTTAGCAAATAATATTTGTTGAAGTGAAAAAAAAATGTTAAGATATTATAAAGAAATATGTTGAGGAGGATTGCTATATGGAACCTATTTTAATTTTTGGACATAGACACCCAGACACAGATTCTATTTGTTCTTCTATCGCTCTTGCTGAACTAAAAAAAGAGATGGGAGTAACTGCTATTCCCTATCGTCTTGGAGATATAAATAAAGAAACTGAGTTTGTTTTAAAACATTTTGGAGTAAAAGTTCCTAAACTTTTAAAAACTGTAAGTGCTCAAATATCAGACTTAACTAGTGTTGAAAAAACTGTTCTTTTTCACGATGAATCTTTAAGATCAGCTTTAGATACAATGACTGTTGAAAACTTTTCTAGTCTTCCAGTTGTTGATGAAAAAAAGCAATTAAAAGGTATGATTCACATTTCTGATATAGCTAACACATACTTAAATCTTGAACATTCAGATCTTTTTGGAAAATATAAAACAACTTTTGAAAACTTAAAAGATGTTCTTGATGGAGTTATTGTAAGTGGAACTTATCCTAGTGGAATTATCACTGGTAACTTAAAAGCTATTTCTGAACTTGAAGATGTTACTCCTGGAGATATTGTAGTTACCACTTCAATGGTTGACGGAATTGATCGTTCAATAAAAGCTGGAGCAAAAGTTATTATTGTAGCTTGTGAAGAAGATGATTTTATAAGTCCTAGAGTTACTTCAGACTGTGCTATTATGAGAGTTCATACAAGCTTATTTAAAACTATCAGTTTAATAAGTCAATCACTATCTCTTTCATCAATATTAACAAATTCTAAATTTTATTCTTTTAAAAAAGATGATTTTTTACACGATATCAAAGATATTATGAAAGAAGCTACACAAACAAACTTCCCCGTTACAGAAAGAGATGGAACTGTATATGGAACTATCAGAACTAAAAACTTGATTAACTTTACTAGAAAACAAGTTATTTTAGTTGATCATAATGAAAGAGCTCACTCTGTTGAAGGGTTGCAAGATGCTAAAATTCTTCAAGTTATAGATCACCACAAATTTGGCAACTTTATAACTGATGAACCTGTTAAGATAAATGCTGAAATAGTTGGTTGTACTTGTACTATTGTTTATGATTTATTTAAAGATGCAAGAATCGTTCCAAGCAAAAAAATAGCTGGGCTTATGATGAGTGCTATACTTTCAGATACATTACTATTCAAATCTCCTACTTGTACTCAAAAAGATATTGATACAGTAAAAGAACTTTCTAAAATATGTGAAATTCCAAATTATGAAGAATATGGTATGAATATGTTAATAGCTGGAACATCACTAGCAAATAGAACTCCATATGAAATTTTAACTACTGATATGAAAGAGTTTTCAATGAATGGTATTCATATGGCTATTGCTCAAATTAATACTGTTGACGTTGCTGGAGTTTTAAGTAAACAAGAAGATCTTGAAAAAACTATGAGTGAAATCAATAAAAATGCTGATTACTCTATGTTTATTCTTGTAATTACTGATATTATCAAATCTGGATCCTTTGCATTAGTAATTGGTGATTTCCCTGAACTTGTAGAAAGAGCTTTCAATGTAAAACTTGAAAATAATACTGCTTGGCTTGAAGGAGTTGTTTCAAGAAAGAAACAAGTAGTTCCTTTCTTAATGGCAGCTAGTCAAAGTATGGAATAATAAAAAAACTCTGATTCGTCAGAGTTTTTTTATTACTTATTTCTTATTTCATTAATGGCTCTAGCTAATTTTTCAGCCTTTAATCCCACTACAATATGGGCTTTTTGCTGTGTTAATCTTATTACTTTTTTAGCTCCTAACACTAAAATTCTTTTTTCATCAATAAGTTCACCATTTTTTACTACTACTCTTATTCTTGTAAGACAAGTATCAATGCTAACTATATTTTTTTCTCCACCTAGAGCTTTTATGTATAGTTTTCCTACTCCACTAAGTTTTTTATCCTCTAACTTGTCTAAGTCTATACAGTTCACTCTTTTAAGTTTTGTTATTAAATTATACTTTTTCACAATTATTGAAACAATTAATAAAACAACTACTCCTATTATTATATATAGCCAGTTGGCAGATTCCATATTTTCCTCCAAAGTTTTAAAATTTATAGTTATAATTTTAATATATCTTTTTTTCTACAAATTGTCAAGTTTGATAATGCCACCACCAAGTACAAAATCATTATAATATAGCACTAAATGTTGCCCTGATGCTAGTTGTGGAGTACTTTCATCAT
>JAUNAY010000218.1 GCA_030527385.1 Fusobacterium sp.
AATATGTAAGAAGTTCAACCATATCTAAAGAATCCATACCTAAATCTAACTCTATATGTGCAAAAGGTGTAACAGTTTTGTTTTTAGCTTTAACTAAATATTCTTTTAACATAGTATATTCTTCAAATTTAGGTTCTTCTATTACAATATTTTCATTCTCTTTAGTTTTTAGCATATCAGGAATCATAAATCTTCTAATTTTACCAATCTTAGTTTTTGGCATCTCCTCTTGTACAATTCTTATATCAAGAATCTTTTTATAATTTGGAGCTTTTCCATTATATGAATCTATAACTCCCCACTTTAATGTCTCTTTGATGTTTGTTATCTTTTCTTCTGATATTTTTTGGAAATTAGGATAGATTACAGCAGTTAAAACTGAATCTATTTCAGCCACTACTATCTCCTGAATAAGATTTGTTTTTCC
Source organism: Fusobacterium sp. (assembly GCA_030527385.1). Lineage (GTDB taxonomy): Bacteria > Fusobacteriota > Fusobacteriia > Fusobacteriales > Fusobacteriaceae > Fusobacterium_A. The sequence goes on from JAUNAY010000218.1 coordinate 428, forward strand.
CATTATCCATTGTTCTATTTCAATAGGATTTATATTTTTCCCATTAGATAAAACTATCATCTCTTTTTTTCTACCAGTTACATATAGATAATCATTTTTTATCTCCCCAAGATCTCCAGTATGAATCCAACCATCAGCATCAATAGTTTCTGCAGTTGCTTCCTCTCTTTTATAGTAACCTTTCATTACATTTCTACCTCTAGCTATTATTTCACCATCATCAGCTATCTTAACTTCTATTCCCGGTAAAATTTTACCAGCTGACCCAGGCATAATTTCATTTAAAGGTGTAAAAGAGATCATTGGTGCAGTTTCTGTCATTCCATATCCCTCACAAATTTTTATACCTAAAGTAAGAAAATTTCTAGCTATTTTAGGATCTAATTTAGAACCTCCAGAAACAAAAAATCTTAAATTTCCTCCAAATCCGTCGTGAACTTTTTTAAATATTTTTCTACTAAAATTGATGTTATCTATCTTTTCAGCCAATTTAAAGATAGTTCTTGTTATCTTACTAGCATCTATTTTTTCCATAATTTTTTGATGTAGCATCTCCCAAAGTCTTGGAACACCAATCATCATAGTAATCTTATATCTTTGAAAAGCATCAATCATAGCTTGTGAAGACATCTCTTTTAAAAAGACAATAGTTGCTCCCTCAGCAAGTGGAATAATTCCTGATCCTAATAGTGGAAAAATATGATGCATTGGAAGAAGAGCTAAGACAATATCTTCTTGTACAAACATTTTATATTTATCAAGTCCCTCAATATTTATCAAAATATTATCAAATTTTAGCATTACTCCTTTAGGACTTCCAGTAGTTCCAGAAGTATAAAGCATAAGAGCGACATTTTCTGGTGCTGGTGCATTTATTGTAAGTTCTCCAGCAAATTCTTTTTCTTTTATATCATCAACAACAGCTATTTTCAAAGATTTTTTAGAAATTTCTAAAGCTTTTTGCACTTTAGGAAGATTTTCTTTAGATGTATAAATATATTTAGAATCGGAATCGTTAATATAATAAACTAGTTCCTCTCCACTAAGTGAAGCATCTAAACAAACACAAGTTCCAGACTTATCCCATACTCCTAAAAAAGAGTAAAGAAGTTCTGGTCTATTTTCCATATAAATTATAACCTTATCTTCATTTTCTATTGGAAACTCTTGAGAAAAGCTTTTAGCTTTGATAATAGTTTCTTTATAACTAATCTCTTTCCCATCATAAATTATTGCAGTTTTATTATAGTCTTTTACAAATTTCAAAATATTCCCCCTAAAAATTACAAATGTTTTTGTTATATTTTATCACTTAGTCCATAAAATTACAAATGTTTTTTTATTTAATAAATACACTAAATTAAGACAGATTATAGATTATTTACTTCAATATCAAGTATCATCAATTTTGAAAATACACTAAATAGAGAGCCTATTCTAATATCTTTTACACTTTTTAAATACTCTGGAATAAACACTTTTACTCCTTCAATATCTTTAACTTCATATGAAAAATTTTTCCCTTGAATTTTTTTCATATCCTCTATATTTTTTATAAATTCACCCTGAATTATATCTCTACAGCCTGCTCAGCCAAAACTTTGTATCTCTTTTTTTAAAACAATTCCAATATAACTATTACTTTTGATATATTGTATTACTTTTTCTTTTATCTCAATCATTTTCTCTCCCTTCAAATTTACATTAAAACAATATAGATTAATTTTATCATCTTTTTAGTATTTTTAAAATAGATTTTTAAAAAGGAGAATTCACACAAAGTAAATTCTCCTAATTTTTGGCTAACTCTTT
>JAUNAY010000219.1 GCA_030527385.1 Fusobacterium sp.
ATTAGTAGCAAAAAAAGAGAAAGAGAATAAATAAATAATAAGAGCCTAAAAAATTAGGCTCTTATTATTTTATCATTTGAATTTAAAAAATCTAAATACTCTTTTTTAGTCATAGTTGGTTTAAAATTAGATAAGATTTCTTTACCAAGTTTTGCATTATCAAATAATAAATCTACAACTGTTAAAGCTAGAGATTTAGCAGGAGCAAGATAAGCAAACTCTTCATCTTCTATATGATAATTTCTAGTGTGTAAAGCTCCCTTTACACCTCCAAACATAGGGTGTAATGTTGGCATAATGTGTGAAACATCTCCAAAATCAAAAGATCCTGTAAAATCTCCTCCCTCTATAATTTCATCATCATTAATTCCTATGTAGTTTATATTCTCTTTTAATATTTTTTCCATTGAATTATGTCTTAAAATAGGAAGATAACCTGGAATCTCTTTAATCTCAATCTCTGCTCCAACAGCCATAGCACCAGCTATTAAGCCACGATTTACTTTTTTATTTGCATCAATAAGACTGTCAATAGTTCTCGCTCTTACATAAGCTTCCATTCTTACATCGGCAGGAACGACATTAACTATATCTCCACCCTTAGTTATGATTGGGTGAAATCTAACTCTATCAGCTTCTTTAAAAGTTTCTCTTTGAGCATTTACGTTGTTTATAGCCAACATAGCAGCATTTAAAGCATTGATACCCTCATATGGAGCAGAACCTGCGTGAGCTTCCTTTCCAATAAATTTTATCTCTTTTCCGATAAACCCGTTACTTACAGGACCCACCAAGACTTTTTGATCTCCATTATCTAATACGTGAAACATAAGGCTCATATCTATATCATCAAAAGCTCCTTTTCTGATAAGCTCTTGTTTACCACCAAAATATTTTATTTTTCCATCTTCTTTTAATTTACTTCTATATGCAAGTTCGATAAATTCTTCAGCAGGAGTAGCGATAAAATCTATTTTTCCATTAAGTTCTTTAAAAACTCCAGACTTAATTAATCCTACTGCTACACCCAACATTCCTGCAATTTGCACATTATGTCCACAAGTATGAGATGCTCCTATTGTGTTAGCATCACAATGTTCACTGCAAGATATTCCGTCAAGTTCACCTAAAATAGCAATCTTAATTCCCTCTTTATCTTCATTTAATCTTGCACGACAACCAGTATATGCTATATTCTCCTCAATATTATCTAATTGTAGTTCATTTTTAAAAAATTCAATTACAGATTTTGTAGTTTCAAACTCTTTGTAACCAAATTCAGGATTTTTATATATTTTTCTTCCAATATTGATTATAGCCTCTTTATTCTCTTCGATAGCCTTGATAACTCTCTCTTTTAATTGAGTTTTATCCATTAAAATCATCTCCATAAAAAATTATTTATTAAAAATAAATCTATCTATTAAGTCAGCCATTCCACCGTTGTTATTTGATTTTACTATAAAATCAACTTGTTTTTTTATTTCAAGGTGAGCATTATCAACGGCAACTGATGTTCCAGCAGCTTTTAACATAGGTAGATCATTGAAAGAATCTCCAACAGCAATAACCTCTTCAATAGGAATATTTAGAGTATCAGCCAATTTTTTCACTGCTACTCCTTTATCTATTCCAAGTTTTGTAATTTCTAAGAAGAAAGGTTTAGAAATAGCTATACTATATTTATCTCCAACCTCTTTTTTTAGTTCAGCTTCAACTTTTTTTAGATAGCTAGGTTCAGCTAACAGCATACATTTTACTGCTCCTTGATCAACATATTCTTTAAAGCTTTTAACTATTTTATGATTCATTTTTGTTAGATCAACTTCTACATCTATATATTCACTTTCAGTTTCAGATATAATCTCATCATTGATATAGGTTAAAATATGTGTATTATATTTTTTACTAAAATCATACATCAAATGTAAATCCTCTTTTTCAAGAGAAGCTTCAAAAATATTTTTATTAGTTTTACAATCAGTTATAATTGAACCATTAAAAGAAAGTATATAACTACCAAATTCTTTGGCTTTTATCTCTTTTGCAAGTTCTCTCATAGCAAAAGTAGGTCTTCCAGAACAAAGAATAAATTTTATTCCAGCTTCTTGAGCTTTCATAATAGCATCATAGTCAATAGGTGATATTTTTTTCTCAGAATTTAGAAGAG
>JAUNAY010000220.1 GCA_030527385.1 Fusobacterium sp.
TATAACATTTTTTATCTCTATTCTCAAAAATATTATTTCAAAAAATTTAAAAACAGGCAGTATAAAAACTGCCTGTTGTTTATTCAAAAATTATTATTATCTATCTTCTCCAGAAGTTCCATACTTAGAAAGAAGTTCTTGATTTTCTCTTCTTTCTTCTTAAATTTATATTTTTTTTATATATATTTTAATTCTTTGTTTTTCTTTATCTATTTAAGTAATTTTAGATTTTTTACAAAATCTTTAGAAGCAAGTTGAGCTGGAATAAATCCGTCAATTCCTTTACTTAAATTAACAAATAATCCAAAGTCCATTATATTTTTGATCTCTTTTTCTACTGTATCTCCTACTTTGTAAGTTTCAAGAGCTACTTCCCAAGGACTTTTTCTTAAAGCTTTTATACTTCCTTTGATTTTGTTATCTTCTGTATTAAGTTCAATTACTTTAAATTCTACTGTATCTCCTACTGAGAATTTTTTATTTTCTTCACCTTGCCAATTATAGTCAGATTGATGAATAAATACATCTACACCAGGTTCAACTTCAGCAAATAGTCCAAAAGGTTTTACTTCTAGAACTTTTCCTGTTAATTTAGTTCCTACTGCATATCTTGTTTCTGCTGTATCCCAAGGATTTTCGCTTAATTGTTTAATTCCTAATTTTAGTTTTCTTTCAGCTGGTTGGAATTCTAGTACTTTTACTTTTACTATATCTCCAACTTGAACAAATTCATTTAAGCTAACTCTTTTCTTATTCCAAGTGAAGTCAGACATATGTACTAATCCTTCAACACCATCAGCTATTTCAACAAATACTCCGTAAGGAACTATTTTAGTTACTTTTCCTTCAATTACAGAATCAACACCATATTGTTCTGCTGCTACTTCCCAAGGGTTTCTTGTTAAAGCTTTTATTGAAAGTTTTACATTTTTCTTTTCTTCTTCTAATGATATAATTTGTGCTTTTACTATATCACCTTTTTTATATTGATCTGCTAATTTATCAAGTTTTTTCCAAGATACTTCAGAGATATGTACAAATCCTCTTAAATGTTGAATTTTTAATGAAAGTCCAAATTCAAGAACATCTGTAACTTCAGCTTCTACTACATCTCCTACTTTTAATTCAGAAAATTCTTCATTTTCCTTTAATAAAGTAATATCTTTTTTAGAGAAAGTAATTTTTTTACCTTTTTTATCTTTATCTGGTTTTATATCTTTAATTATTACTTTGATTTCATCTCCAATTACTTTATCTCCATCTTTCATTGAAATTTCTGATAAAGAATTAGGTAGGAATCCTTGATGGAACATAGCTTCAACCATATATCCACCTTTTACTCTCTTAACTATTTTTCCTGTTATGATTTCTTTCTTTTCAAAAGCTTCTTCTAGTTTTTTCCAACTATCTTCCATATCTATTCTTTTTCTTGAACCAATTTTGAAGTCTTCATCTTCTCCAACTAAAAGAACTTCTACTTCATCTCCTTCATTATAGTTTTCTAGCTCTTCAGTTCTTACTCTTACACTTGTAGGTAAACCTGGAACATCAAGTAATGAGAAGTTTCTCTCTTTTTTAGCTAATATTCCTTTTACTCTTGTTTTTTCTACTACTGGCATATAGTCAGCTAGTAAAGATTCAAATTCTGCGTAATCAACGTGTTCATTATTGTTAGACATTAATTGATCCCCCTTATTTTATTTTCTATATTAATTACTATTTCTTCCGGTGTTGAGGCTCCAGCTGTAATTCCAACTTTTTTACAATCTGTGAACCAATTTTCTTCTAACTCTTTTTCATTTTCTATAAGATAAGTATTTTTATTTATAGCTTTTGAAATATCATAAAGTTTTTTAGTGTTTGAACTATTTTTTCCTCCTATAACTAAGAGTATATCTACTTTTTTAGATAATTCTTCCACAGCTTCTTGTCGAACTTGTGTTGCTCCACACACCTTATCTAGTATATTAACATTTGAATAGTGATTTTCCAAGAAACTTTTTATTTTTTCTAATTTTTTTTTATTTAAAGTTGTTTGAGTTAAAACACAATAGTTCTTATTTTCATCTATTTCAGCTTTTTTTATCTCTTCCAACTCATTAAAAACTCTTATATTTTTTCCAAAAGATATTATACCTTTTACCTCAGGGTGTTCCTTATCTCCTAT
>JAUNAY010000221.1 GCA_030527385.1 Fusobacterium sp.
TTATATATCTAGTATTTTTTATAAAAAATTAAATTATTTTTTATATTTATAGTATTTATTAACATTTTTTAGTAACTTTATAATTTGTATGCTATTTATTATCCTATATAGCTTATTTTAAAAAAATATTGTATAATTTAGAGGTAGATTTTTAATCATAGGAGGGAATTTTTATGGAAATGCAGTATGTTTTTGGTCCTGTTCCTTCAAGAAGACTTGGAAAATCATTAGGAATAAGTCCCATTCCTCGTAAAACTTGCAACTATTCTTGTATATATTGCCAATTAGGCAGAACAGATAAAATGACTAATGAAAGAAAAGAATTTTTCTTATTAAAAAATATTATAAATGAATTTAAAAATTATCTAAAAGAAAATTTTGATTTTGATGTTGTTACTATTGTAGGTGAGGGAGAACCTACTCTATACTCAAAATTAGGCGATCTGATTAAAGAGATAAAAAAAATTACTGATAAACCTGTGGCAGTTATCACAAATGGAGCTCTCCTTAATTCTAAAGAAGTAAGATCTGAACTAATGAATGCGGATATAGTTCTCCCATCATTAGATGCCTATAACGAAGAAATTTCAAAAAAAATTGATAGACCTTTAGGAACTATACATTTTCAAGATGAATTAAATGGATTAATACAATTTTCAAACGAATATAAAGGTCAACTTTTCCTTGAGATAATGCTCGTATCTAATATAAATTGTGATCCTAAATCAATAGAAGCTTTTAAACAAATTTTAAAAAAAATAAAATATGATAGAGTTTATATAAATACTCCTGTTAGACCTCCTGCCGAATCTTTTGTAAAAACTATTTCAAAAGCTGAGATGAGATATGCTGTTGAAGAACTTGGCGGAATCTCAATAGATATGCTGAGTTCTGGAGAATTTTTTAGTGAAATTAAAGACAGTTATGAAGCTATTTTAAATATAATTAGGCGTCACCCTATGAATCAATTTGAAGTTGAGAGTTTCTTAAACTCTAGAAAAGATAAACTAGATTATGATATCTTTAAAAAATTAGAAAATGATGAAAAAATTAACTGTATCCTTTACAAAGGAATCAAAACTTATAGGCTTAAATAAAGGAGTAAAAAATGGAAAATATTGTAAAAAAAGTTGCTGCTATACACGATCTATCTGGATATGGTAGATCTTCATTAACAAGTATAATTCCCATATTATCAACTATGAAAGTTCAAGTTTGTCCTGTTCCAACAGCTGTTTTATCAAGCCATACAGGGGGATTTGAGGGTTATAGTTTTCTTGATCTTACAGACTATATGGAACAACATATAGCGCATTGGAAAAAATTAAACATTGATTTTGATTGTATCTACTCTGGTTTTTTAGGTTCTCCTAAACAAATGAAAATAGTAGCTGATTTTATTGATTTTTTTGGACACAAGAATAATCTTACTGTTGTTGATCCTGTCCTAGGAGACAATGGTAAGTTATATGGTACTATGAATAATGAAATGGTTGAAGAGATGAAAAAATTGATTAGTAAGGCTGATATTATTACTCCAAACTTTACTGAAGTTACTTTTTTGCTAAATAAATCATATAAAAAAGAGATTGGTGAGAGTGAAATTAAAGAATGGCTTATAGAGCTTGCTAATATGGGACCTAAAATTGTTATTGCCACAAGCGTACCTGATGAAAACTCACATAAAGCAGATAGAAAAACAAATGTTATTGCTTATGACAAAGAAAATGATGCTTTCTGGAAAGTTAGTTGCAAATATATTCCAGCTTCTTATCCTGGAACTGGTGATGCTTATACAAGTGTTGTAATTGGAAGTTTACTTCAAGGCGATAGTTTGCCTATTGCCATTGAAAGAGGTGTACAATTCATTACTCAATGTATTTTAGCTAGTTATGGTTTTAAATATCCAAATCGTGAAGGTGTTCTTTTAGAAAGAATGCTTGATGTTTTAAAAATGCCTACTATTTTAAATAGTTATGAACTTTTACAAAAATGATTTACACTAAAAATGCTGAGAAGGAAAAGTCCTTTTCAGCATTTTCAATTATAGTGATACCTTATTCCAAAATTTATTTTTAAAAAAAACTAAAATATTTTTTATGTCTAACGGATTAAATTTTATTGTTACCTTTTCTCCCTCAAGGGATTTTAAATTCTCATCACAAT